>NZ_JALIGE010000028.1:0-438 GCF_024764835.1 Scandinavium hiltneri
TCATAAGCCTGCTCCGGCGTCAGTACGCCACGGGTGATGTCTTGCTGATAGAAGCTGTACAACAGTTTGTCGAAGCCGCCTGGGTAAACCGCGTAGCTGCCGTTTTCCAGATGCAGCGCCAGTTGGAAGAAGTAGAACGACTGGCAAGCCTCTTTAAAGCTGCTGGCCCCGTAAGCCGGGACTCTTTTCAGCATGGCGGCCGCTTCTTGCAGCTCCGCCTTGCGGTACGGATGGTTTTCTACAGCAGCCATGTTTTCGGCTTTGCTAGCCAGTTTCTGCGCCAGATGCATCGCTGCATTGCAGGCGTAGATCATGGCGCGGCATTGGTTGACTTCGTCCAGCCCAGAACGGCTGACGGCGCTGCCAATGCTTCTGGCTCGGTCTTCCATTTCGGCTTCGATGGCAAACAGCCCTTTGGCGATCACCACCAGATAGTCC
>NZ_JALIGE010000026.1:0-433 GCF_024764835.1 Scandinavium hiltneri
ATATTCACTTAGAAACCGAGAGCAATTTTATTGCATATCGCCAGGAGCAAATGCGCGAACTCCAGAGGCTAATTGCTGATCCTCAGCTCACTGGAAAGCAGTTCCACGATGTGCGGAAAATTATTAGCCAGCAAGTCTCATTTTACGACACGCTGAGATCTATAGATCCCAGCAACCGGGAAGCCCGTCAGATTTCCAGATTTTTGGCCGCTATTAATGGGTTAATGGGAGATCGGCATGATGTGATGGTGGCAGATAAGCTGGCCGGTGGAAAATCCTATGATGAGCCGACGATGCTGGATGTCGATATTCGCCAACGTCTGGAATTACTTCTCGAGCGATATCCTATGCAAGTTTAGCCGCAAGGGGAGATTACCGCTCTCCTCCGCAGCAACAATCCTTATACATTATGGTTATTTTCATGACGTTACGT
>NZ_JALIGE010000025.1:0-431 GCF_024764835.1 Scandinavium hiltneri
GTTTCATCCGTTAAATCCCCATCTTGATGGTCAGTTAGTTGTCCAACAATCAGCCGCACAACTTGGGTGGCAAGTTTATCAGAACTTCCCGCATAGAGAGACAATATTTACCCAACTATGTTTCGGTCGCATCTGAAAACTTTTCGCGCAGGCGGTCCAGTGCCCGCTTGTAGCGCATTTTCGTCGCACTCAGACCCATGTGCATGATATCCGCTATTTCCTGAAACTCCAGTTCCGCTACGAAGCGAAGAACCAGAATCTCCCGATCTATCGGATTGACATGGACGAGCCAACGATCCAATCCGCCCCGCTCCTCAACCTTCGGCGACTTCTCCTCGGAAGCCTCCTCCAGCGGGTCGAGGCTGAGCGCATCCATCAATCGGCGCTTGCGGCGCTCCTTGCGGTACTGCGTGATGCACTCGTTGTACGTG
>NZ_JALIGE010000024.1:0-423 GCF_024764835.1 Scandinavium hiltneri
TCATGAGGTCACTTCCGCCGTTTCCGGCAGTTGGGCCTGCACCGCCAGCGGTGTACTGCACACCCACACGCGGCCTTCCTCTACCCGCACCGGCCAGGCGGTGACAGCACGCTCGACATTATCCACACAGATACCGTCACTCAGGCGGAAACGCTGCTTATAGAGTGGGGAAATCACCACAGGTTCGCCCGCCACGTCCCCCAACAACCCACGTGCCAGTACGTTGGCGTCGCTGTCCGGTTCCTGGTTGGCCAACGCATAAACGCCGCTGTCCGGCAGATGGAACAACGCAATTTGCCGCTGCCCCAGGCGGGCAGCCATACCGGCGTTAGCCGGGATCTCCGCCAGTGCACAGACATCCAGCCACTGTTCCCCGACGCTCACCGCCGGTTGCACCTCGATCACCTGGCCCCGCTCCACACC
>NZ_JALIGE010000023.1:0-421 GCF_024764835.1 Scandinavium hiltneri
GGACGACGCTGTGATAGAAACCAACTGTATCATCGATGCTCAGGGTGCCCATCCGCTGACCTTCGGCACGCTGCCGGATTCTATGCATGCGCTGACCCAACAGGTAAAAGCTTATGAGCGCCTGACCATCGAAGCCGCGGTGCATGGCGATCGCCGCAGTGGCCTGCTGGCATTGGTCACCAACCCGCTGGTCGGCAATGCCAATGTGGCACAACCGCTGCTGGATGAAGTGCTGGCGGTGAATGCACCTTACCTGCCTCAGTTCAAATAACCGCCGGGCCAGCCAGGGTTGCTGATACATTGCTATAACTAATGTACAGGGGTCGATATGTCGGCCCCATTTTTATCGTAATCAGGAGTCGGATGATGGTGACACTGGAAGATGTCGCAGCCCTGGCGGGCGTGTCCCGCGCCACCGTGT
>NZ_JALIGE010000022.1:0-418 GCF_024764835.1 Scandinavium hiltneri
TCACTGATTTTGTCGAGTTGTTCTGCGATAGGGGACAAGCGGCGCGGTTCAAAAACGCCGACTACAATACAGGCACTGCGCTGTTTTTCCGGGCTACCGCTTTTTACACTGAACTCCATGCACTCTCCTGAATCTTAAAGACAAAGGCAGGCGCTACGGCTAGAATGACGCACTCCGTAACGATCTCCCGCCATTGAGTTAACGAGTTATGTTAACCTGAACGGCGTAAATTGCTCTGTTTTGGCGACTATAGGCAAGTTCCTATAGGACACCCAAATGCTAGATGTTGTAATACTATTTTAGCTGTGTCGGTTGCCATATGATGAGAATAAATGGCGGATTAGCGATGAAACTATCGATTTTCCTGCAAAAAGACAAGTTTTCACAGGCGTAATAAGCGTGATCATCATAAGATATC
>NZ_JALIGE010000021.1:0-416 GCF_024764835.1 Scandinavium hiltneri
ATACGTAGCAGCGCCAACCAGTTGCACGTGCGCCAGGCCTGGCACTATGCGCTGGGCGGCGAACGCCTGGCGGAAGCGGTGCTGCGCCGCGACCTGCGCCAGGGCGGCGAGAATACCCGCGAGCCGGTGGACCACCTGGGCGAGGCCTGGGCGCGACCGATGACGCCGTTCAAGCTGGACGACGGCGGCGAGCTGCGGGTGCGGATCGAGGACCCCAGCGGGCGTTTCAACCTCAACGGGCTGGTGCGCAAGCGCAAGGTCAAGCCGGATTCGGTGAAGCAGTTCCGTCGCCTGCTGGCCACCCTGGGGATGAAGGAAGAGATCGTCCAGGGCTTGCCGGACCGGCTGGCCGACTGGCTCGACGCCGACCAGAATCCGCAGGGCGAGCAAGGCGCCGAGGACAACCAGTACCTGCT
>NZ_JALIGE010000020.1:0-414 GCF_024764835.1 Scandinavium hiltneri
CTGGAACTGGTACGCGAGGAAAAGCTGCTGGACGAAGCCACCCTGGCCGACATCCTGCTGCCGGAAAACATGATCGCGCCGCGCCTGATTCCACTGCGCGCCTGATCCGATACGAGATCGAGCGCGCCCAGGTCCGGCTATCGACGCAGCCGGGCCGCAGCGCAGCCGATCGAAGAAGGCTCACCGGTAGAGGGGGAGTACTACCCCCTCGACCTTTAGGGATGGATACCCTTCATCCCTTCTTTTATACCCGGCGCCCCGGCCCAGCCGCGGCGCCACGCTCACCGGTCGAGAGGGATACCAACTTTCCCTCTCTACACTCTGAGGGACACGGCGACCTGCGGTGTCCCTTCTTTTTTTCACCGCTCAAGACGGCCCGCAGATCTTCCCCGTTGCCGAGGTGTTGTGTGGCTG
>NZ_JALIGE010000072.1:300000-382999 GCF_024764835.1 Scandinavium hiltneri
GGCGATAAACACATCGGCGCTGAACGGCGCGGTATTTTGCGCCGTGATGGAAGAAAGGATCAGGTTCCGCGCCTCGTCACCGTAGCGGCTGGTGTTCAGCGCCTGCCACGTGGCCCCGCGATGCAAGCCTTTCAGGGTGTTGAGCGCGCGATAACGCAGTTTGGCCAGTTTGCCCACCGGCTCATCCTGCAACCAGCGGGTTTTCTGCGCCAGACCGTAGCGGGTGTAAGCCTCATGGGTATTGGTCATATCGCCCTTCAGCAGCGCGATAATTTCCACTTCATAGCCCATTTCGATAAACGCGACGATCTGATTTAAAACGAAGGTTTCTGACGACAGCGGAAATTTTAACAGGAAGAAACCAACCTTCATTTCCCCTCCCCGATGCGGTCGAGAACGGATTTCACCATCGCGATGCCGTTCTGGCGTTCGGCTTTAACCGCCACGCGCAGGCGTTCATTGATCGCCGGAAGCTGACCGAGGGTGTCCGCCACCATCGCACTGAGGCTACCGTCCAGCAGATGACGAATATCGATGGCCATTTCCGGCATCCCGAGCTGCTGCATGATCCCGGCGGATTTGTGTTCGTAGTTGATGGCAATCGCCGGGGTATCGAAGTTCATCGAAATAATCGCGGAGTGCAGTCGCGTGCCGACGGTCAAATCACAGGCGCCGAGGATTTTGCCCATTTCCAGATCGTTAAGTTCATCCATCACCACGTGATAGCGCGACGGGTCGCTGATGTGTTTGTGCAGGTTCAGCGCCACCATGCGGTCGTCTTTGTTGTAGCTGTCGATCCCGGTACAGGTTGAGAGCGCAACCACCTGATAACCGGCGTCAATAATGCGGTTTACCACCCCGGCAAAGGCTTCTTCGTACGCCTGCTGAGTTGTGCCCAGGCGCTTATCAAACGGCGTCAGCTCACGCAGGGTGACGGCCACCGTTTTTTGCTGACCAATTTTGTTCAGCCAGTGTTCCACGGCATAGCTGGCGGTGTAATCCTCGTCGTGATGATCGACCAGCCAGGCGGTATCAACGCCTTGCTCCACTTTGGCGGTGGTAATTTCACTGCGCTGCATCAGATTCAGGCTGACGGATTCACGCAGGATCAGCGCGTCACACTGACCGAAAACGTAGTTCGCCAGCTGGTTAAACTGCGGATCCTGGAACGGGCCGACGCTGTGGCCAATCATGTACAACGGCTTTTTCGCCATAAAGGTACAGAGCGCGTGTTCGAACTGCGGGGCGCCGTACAGGTCCACGAAGAACGAGCCGCCAACCTGAATAATCGCATCGTAATTGCTGAGCAGACGGACAAAATCGGTAAAGCCCTGAGCGATGGCGATGTTGCGTAGTTTGCCGCTGTCGGTCACGCGGGAAAGCAGGACCTGGTGCTGATAGCGACGACGCAGAACTTTTTTGACGCGCCCCATCACGCCCGCCGCGCTGTTGTGCTGTTTCATCTGCGTATAAAGCGGATCGCCCATCACCGGGCGGTTGAGCAGCCAGGAAGAACTCACCGGGTAGCGGCTCATGACATCCACTTCGGCGTCTGGATTCAGGGTGTTAATGGCGTCCAGCAGGCCGCGCAAAATGGCGCTGTCGCCACGGTTGCCACAGGTGTGGTTGCCAAGGATCAATAATTTCATGTGTGACCTCTTAATCGGGGTTCTTAATCCATCGGGTGCGGCCTGATGCCCTCACCCCGGTCCTCCCAAGGAAAGGGAGAAACAATATTGTGTAGGCCCGGCAAGCACAGCGCCGCCGGGCAAAAGCGTCATCGCTAACCCGCCCGCAGCAGCACTTTCATTTTTTCGCTGCGGCACAGCTGGCGCTTCATTTCCACCACCAGCGGATGGCGCGAAAACAGAATCATCAGGGCGAACGCCAGCGCACCGGCGCCAATCTGAATCACCAGCAGCAGCGGCAGCGATAACGCACCCTTCAGCGCCACGCCGAGGCCATAGCTCACCGCCAGCGTCGGCAGCGACAGGTAAAACGGCAGCCATAAACTCAGGATGTACTGACGATAGCTCGAGCCCAGCACCGGTTTGATCATCACGAAGTAGCTCAGAACGGTATTCACCACCTGCACCAGCAGGAAGCCGAGCGTCACGCCGAGCGCGCCCGCCATGTGGCCGCCGACAATAATCGCCGGGATGAACAGGAAGGTTTTGAACACGTTGAATTTAAAGCTGATATCCACGCGGGCTTTTGCCATCAGCAGGGAACCAATCGGGTTGCCGACCGAGCGCAGTAAACCCACCACGCACAACAGTTGCAGGACAGGCACAATGCTGACCCACTTCTCACCGAACACCAGCGGTACCACGTTGTTGCTGACCACCATCAGGCCCAGCAGTACCGGGAAGTTGATGATACCGACAACCGACAGCAGCTTGTAAAAGTTGACGCGCAGCTTGGCGGTGTCGTCCTGAATCTTGGCGAACGCCGGGAACAGCACACGGGTGATAATCGGGTTGAGCTTCATCGGCGGCACTACCGCGACGTTGTAGGCCAGGTTATAGCCGCCCGCCACGCTCGCGCCGAGAATACGCGCCAGCACCAATGTAGACAGGTTGGTATTGACGTAGTTGATGATGCTGTCGGCAGTCAGCCATGCGCCAAAGCGCAGGTTCGACGAAACGGATGCCAGCGAGAAATGCAGCCCCGGACGGTAAATCCGGCGGCCAAACCAGCCGAACAGCAGCGTACGCACGGCGCTGTTCACCAGGTAACCGAGAATGGCGGTCATCGCCAGCGGCCAGAAATGGGCGCTAACCACCGTGAAAGTGAAACCAGCCAGCACGGCGGAGGTTTCAATCATGCCAATCTTGCTGAATTCGAGCTCTTTTTGCATCAGCGCGCGGAACTGCTGCCCGTGCGGGATAACCACAAAGGCAAACGACAGCGTGCGCATCAGCGGCGCCAGATCCCGGTTATGCAACACCTCGGCAATCACGCCGCTCAGGGAAAACACCAGCGCAAACACTGCGATCCCCAACCCGACGTTCAGCCAGTAAAGCGTGGTCAGTTCGAGATGGCTGATTTCTTTGCGCTGAATAATGGAGTTGGCGATGCCGAAATCCGACAGCGTATCCGCCAGGGCGATGATCACCAGCGAGACGGTGAGCAGGCCAAACTGGTGATTATCGATGATTCGCGCCAGCACGGTCATCTGCACCAGTCCCAGACCGATGATGACCACCGTGGCCATGGCGGACCATTTCGCGCCGCTGATGGTTTTCTCTCTCAGGCTCATGTCACTCCCTCAATATGCTGCTTTGTTGACAAAGCCTTTGAAAATCGTCAGGAAAACGATACGGATATCGAACCACAGGCTCCATTCACGGATGTATTCCAGGTCGAACTCGATACGTTTTTCCATTTTTTCCAGGGTGTCGGTTTCCCCGCGCCAGCCGTTAATCTGCGCCCAGCCGGTAATGCCCGGTTTGACCTTGTGGCGCAGCATGTAGCCTTCAATCAGCTGACGATACTGTTCGTTATGCGCCACCGCGTGCGGACGCGGGCCGACAATCGACATCCCGCCGGTCAGCACATTGATGAACTGCGGCAGTTCGTCGAGAGAGGTGCGGCGCAGGAAGTTACCGACCCGGGTGACGCGCGGATCGTTCTGCGTGGCCTGGGTCACCACCGCGTCGTTTTCCATCACGCGCATTGAACGGAATTTCCACACTTTGATCGCCTTGCCGTCCATGCCGTAGCGGGTCTGGCGGAAGATAACCGGGCCCGGCGACGTGATTTTGACCGCCAGCGCGATACAGGCCAGCACCGGGGAAATCAACAGCAGGATAATCGTCGCCAGCACAATGTCTTCCACCCGTTTAATCACCCGGTTGAGGCCGGACAGCGGCGTGTCATACAGCGGCACCACCGGCACGCCGTTCACTTCGTCGATGCGGGAATGCAGAATGTTGAAGGTGAACACGTCAGGAATGAGGATCACTGAACAAGTGGTGTCAGCCAGCTCGCGCACCAGGTCTTTAATGCAGGCTTCGTCTTGCATGGTCAGCGCGATGTAGACGTTATGAATTTTTCCCGCGCGGGCATCTTCCAGCAGCTGCTGATAGTTGCCCGCCCAGTCGGCATTCACGCCACCCGGTTTCGGATCGTGATAGCTGCCCACCACGTCAAAACCCAGCCACGGCTGGTTGCGGAAGCTATCCAGCAGCACCTGCCCCGCAGGCATATCACCCGCGACGGCCACCTGACGAATGTTATAGCCGCGGTTACGCAGCCAGCCCACGCCGAAGCGGATAAACGCCCGGCACGCCACCATCCCGCAGGTGCTCAGCAAATACCAGGCCAGCCACACAGCCAGGCTGTTATTGAAATCATCATTGAAGGCCAGCACACCGGCACAGAGGATCAGCGCCAGGGTCCAGTTTTGCAGGAGTAACAGCAGCTCGGTGGTCATGCGCACGCCGCGCCACGAGCGGTAAAAATCAGTCATACCGCCAATCATCTGAAACGCCACCAGGGTGACCAGCGCCATCATCAGATGCATGTAGGAAAACGGCAATGCTGCGCCTTTACAGACCACCCACAGCCCACCAAACATAATGGTAATGTCGGAGAATCGCTGCACCATTGAAATTAACGATGCATTGGTTTTGGCTCGCTCGCGCTTTCTTAGAGTCGTCATCGTTGTTCCTGTTAAAAGTGTCCATCTCTGTATGAGAGAAGGTCTGAATACACAAAATCATTCGCGTTGCATCGCGGCGGCAAGCCTGAGGATCCCCGGGAGCAGAGATAACTCTGTGACCGGGGTCCGAGGACGCAGCCAACAAAGAGGCAGCGTGAAGAATGATGTGTATTTATTGGTTCAGCAGCGCCAGAATGTCCCTTGTTTTGGCTTCCATCAGCGTCGTATCTCCGCGCGACTCGACGTTCAGGCGCACCACCGGTTCGGTGTTGGACGAGCGCAGGTTGAAACGCCAGTCTTCGAACGCCAGGCTGATGCCGTCGGTGCGGTCAATTTCCAGCGCGTGCTGCGCGAAATGCTGCTCCACGCGAGCAATGGCGCTAACCGGTTCGGCCAGCGTGCTGTTGATTTCGCCGCTCGCCGGGAAGGCCGCCATGCGGTCACGCACCAGTTCGCCGAGGGTTTTGCCCTTCAGACACAGCAGCTCAGTCACCAGCAGCCACGGGATCATCCCGCTGTCACAGTAGGCAAAATCGCGGAAGTAATGATGGGCGCTCATTTCGCCGCCGTAGATGGCGTCTTCCTGGCGCATACGTTCTTTGATGAACGCGTGTCCGGTTTTCGACATCACCGGCGTGCCGCCCGCCAGATTCACCACGTCGACGGTGTTCCAGGAGAGGCGCGGGTCGTGAATGATGCGCTCGCCAGGCTGCTTTTCGAGGAACGCTTCCGCCAGCAGGCCGACGATGTAGTAGCCCTCGATAAACTGCCCGTTTTCGTCGAACAGGAAGCAGCGGTCGAAATCACCGTCAAAGGCGATGCCCATGTCCGCGTCGTGTTCGATAACCGCGTTGCGGGTATCATCGCGACACTCCGGCAGCAGCGGGTTCGGAATACCGTTCGGGAAATTGCCGTCCGGGGTGTTGTGGACTTTGATGAACGTCACCGGCAGGTTCAGGGCCTGGAAGCGGGCTTCCAGGGCGTCAATCACCGGGCCAGCCGCGCCGTTACCGGAGTTGATCACCAGTTTCAGCGGCTTGAGGTTCGCCGTATCGATGTAGCCCATCAGATGGTCGATATAGGCTTTTTGCAGGTCGATTTTCTGATAGCTGCCGCGTTTAGATTCAACCACCGGTGGGAAGTCGTTGGCCTCTGCCAGGCGCTGCACGTCGCGCAGGCCGGTGTCGCCACTGATAGGGCGCGCGCCTTCACGCACCAGCTTCATGCCGTTGTAATCCATCGGGTTATGGCTGGCGGTGACTTCGATACCGCCGTCCACGCCGAGGTGGAAGGTAGCGAAATAGATTTCTTCGGTCCCGGACAGACCGATATCCAGCACGTCGACGCCCGCATCGCGCAGGCCTTTCGCCAGCGCCATTTTCAGCGTTTCGCTGGTGAGACGCACATCGCCGCCGAGTACGATGGTTTTCGGTTTCAGGAATTCGCCGTACGCGCGACCGATGCGCCAGGCGATGTCTTCGTTCAGCTCTTCACCCAGCTTGCCGCGAATATCGTAGGCTTTAAAACAGGTTAATGTGGTCATGTTTTTACCCTTTTCAGGCAACAGTTAGCCCTCTCCAGTACGGAGAAAATTATTTAGTAAAATGTATAACCATTAGATTTCGCGTTGCAGGAAGGCGGCAACTGCGTACATCGCCGGGAGCTTAGTAAACTAAGTGACCGGTGTGTGCAAAGGAAGCCAACGCACCTGCAGCGTGAAAGATGATGGTTAGATGCGTCCGTAGCGATCCTGGAACCGCACAATATCGTCCTCTTCGAGGTACGAGCCGGAGCGGACTTCAATCAGGTCGAGTGGGATCTTGCCGGGGTTTTCCAGGCAGTGCGTGGCCCCTAGCGGAATGTAGATGGACTCGTTTTCGCCCAGCAGCTTCACGTCATCATTGATGGTCACCTTCGCGGTGCCCGCCACGACAATCCAGTGTTCGGCGCGGTGATGGTGCATCTGTACCGACAGCCCCTCGCCTGCCTTCACGGTGATGCGTTTCACCTGATAGCGTTCGCCGGAATCGATGGAGTCATATTTCCCCCACGGGCGGTACACTTCGCGGTGAATGTGGTGCTCGTGGCGACCGTCGGCCTTGATGCGCTCGACGACTTTTTTCACGTCCTGCACCGAATTACGGTCGGCGATAAGCACCGCGTCTTTGGTCTGCACCACCACCAAATCTTTGACGCCCACGGTCGTGACCAGGCCGGATTCCGCGTACACGTAGCTGTTTTCCGTTTTATGGCTGATGACGTCGCCGTGATGCACGTTGCCTTCGGCGGTGTGGTTACTGATTTCCCACAGGGAAGACCATGAACCGACGTCGCTCCAGCCCGCGTCCATTGGCACCACGACGGCATCGGCAGTGCGTTCCATCACCGCGTAGTCGATGGATTCTTCCGGGCAGGCCAGGAACGCCGCTTCGTCGACGCGGATAAAATCGAGATCCGGGTCGACGACGCTCATCGCCTTTTCACAGGCCTGCATGATGTCCGGACGGAATTTGCTCAGCTCTTCGAGATAACGTCCGGCGCGGAACAGGAACATGCCGCTGTTCCAGTAATATTCGCCGCTGGACACGTACGCCTGCGCGGTCTCGAGATTCGGTTTTTCAACAAACTGCGCCACGTTAAACGCCACGGCGTCTTTTTCGCCGGGGCAAACGTCACCGCGGCGGATGTAGCCGTAGCCGGTTTCCGGCTGGTCCGGCACGATGCCGAAGGTCACCAGTTTGCCGCTTTCGGCGTAAGGCACCGCGTCACGAACCGCATCGCGAAACGCATCTTCGTTCTGAATCACGTGGTCAGCCGCCAGTACCAGCATCAGCGGGTCGCCGTTCGGGCAGCTGCGCTTTGCCGCCAGCGCCGCCAGCGCAATGGCGGGCGCGGTGTTGCGCCCTGCCGGTTCGAGAATAATGTTCTCGGTCAGCTTATCCAGTTTGCGCAGCTGTTCAGCGACGATAAAACGGTGCTGTTCGTTACAGATAACCACCGGGCTTTCGCACTCCACGCCCTGCAGGCGGTTAACGGTGGACTGCAGCATGGTCAGGTCGCCTTTCAGGCACAGGAACTGCTTAGGATAAAGTACCCGGGACAGCGGCCATAAACGGCTGCCGGAGCCACCGGCCATCACTACCGGAAAGAGTTGTGTCTGACTCATCATTTAACCCCGACGTCTTGAGAGGAAATATCAGCTATAAATTGTTTCAGCACGTTCGTCTTTTCGAGCGTGCGTTCGGCGTAATCGCCTGCAATCACGTTGTGGTGCGGCATCAATAGCGCCTGTTCGATACCGTCGACCAGCGCCGGAACCGACTCGGGCTCCACGCACACCGCGATACCCGGATGCGCATCGCACAGCTGGCCGAGCTCGGTGGTGGCTTCAGCGGTGATCACCGCATTGCCGCCCACCGCCAGAATATTGGTCAGTTTCGACGGCAGAACCGCGTCCGCCGCGCCGCGCTTCTGGATAACCAGATGGCAGTCGGCCATTTTCAACAGCGCGGGCAGCGCTTCGTAAGACTGCAACGGGAAGAAGCGCACGTTAGTCAGGCCGCGTTCGGCGACCTGTTTTTCCAGGCGCGCTTTCCCCCCGCCCTGCCCGACAATCACGAACAGCCACGGTTTGTCCTGCAACTGCCCGGCGGCAGCAACGACGTTTTCCAGCCCCTGCTTCTCACCGATGTTGCCGGAGTAGAGAATAATTTTGCGGTCGGCGGGCAGGCCCAGCTGCTCACGTAAAATCACGACCTGGGTCGGATTGACATCACGAAAACGCGCCACTTCGGACCAGTTAGGGAAGAAAATGACTTTCTCCTGCGCCACGCCTTTTTCCTGCGCTTTGTTCATCATTGAGCGCGAAATCGTGGACACGTTGTCGACGTTATGCAGGCCGCTACGCTCAAAACGGCTGGCGAGTTTCGCCACCGTGCCGCCTTCGCCTTTTCCGGCCATGCCCAGACCGAGCATCGCATCCACTTCATAATCCTGAATGTGCAGCAGCGTGCGCGCGCCGGAGAGTTTCGCCAGCAGCCGCATGCCCGGGGTGCAAAACAGCGTCGGCACCACACCGATGATCCGGTCCGGTTTCCAGCGACGTTGCGCCATCAGCGGGAAGAAACTGCTCAGCGCAAAGCTGCCGAGGTGAATCAGGCGCTTGAGCGTCGATGGCTGTTTCGGCACATACAGCGGGCAGCGCCAGACGGTAGCGGCCCCCTCTTCGCGGCGATAACGCCATGCGGAGTAGCGCTCGCCAATTTTCCATTCCGGGTAATACGGCGGCGCGGTTATCACGCGCACGTCGTGCCCTTCCTGCGCCATCCACTCCACCATTTCACCGGTGTATTTACCGATACCGGTCAGTTCGGGCGAGTAGTTGATTCCATAGACGAGGATTTTCATAAACCCGGTGCCTCTGCGCGTTTCTCTTCGAGGAAGTAAGCGCGACTGTTGTCGTGGACATTGTCCGCCGCCAGCAGTGCGTCCTGTGTCAGCCAGCGATAGTCGTTGTGCTGCGCAGTCGGCAGTTGCAGGCTATCGACGTCAACTTTCAGGCGGAATCCCAGCACCACGTAATGGGTGCTGAAATCGGTGCCGGAAAAATTGTCGTCGTAGAAATGCTGCCAGACACCGTAAAACTGGCCTGCCGACATCGGCAGGCGCAGGCCTAACTCGGCTTCGGTCAGGCGCATAAAGGCACGGCTAAGTGTTTCATCTTTCTGCACTCGCCCGCCCGGCACGAACCAGTAGCCCTGTGCCGGACGGTTATTACGTTTCCCGAGCAGAAATTCGCCCTGAGCGTTCTCCACAACCAAATCAATCGAGATGAGTGGCGTCGAACGCACCACGGTGGCAAAATCTTCTGGCTTCAGAAACATGGTTTACCCCCGGAAGCGGTGCTGGTTCTCAAGGAACCACTGGTAAGTGCTGGCCAGACCTGCTTCCAGCATCACCTCGTGATACCAGCCGAGCTGATGCAGACGCGAAACGTCCAGCAGCTTGCGCGGCGTACCGTCGGGTTTGCTGGCGTCGAACACCACGCGACCTTTATAACCGGTCACTTTGGCGAGCGTTTGCGCCAGTTCGCGAATGGTGCAGTCCACACCGGTGCCGACGTTGATATGCGACAGCATCGGCTCCGTGTTTTCCTGCCACACCTCGCGGTCGAGTTCCATCACGTGAATGCTGGCCGCAGCCATGTCATCGACGTGCAGGAATTCGCGCATCGGCGTGCCGCTGCCCCACACCACCACGTCAGGTGCGTTGTCCTGCGTCGCTTCGTGAAAACGACGCAGCAGCGCCGGGATCACGTGCGAATTACTCGGGTGGAAGTTGTCGTGCGGGCCGTACAGGTTGGTCGGCATCACCGAACGATAGTCGCGGTTGTACTGACGGTTGTACGATTCACACAGCTTGATACCGGCAATTTTAGCGATAGCGTACGGCTCGTTAGTCGCTTCAAGCGTACCTTGCAGCAGCTCGCTTTCCGGCATCGGCTGTTTTGCCATCTTCGGGTAAATACAGGATGAACCGAGGAACAACAGCTTGTTCACGTTGTGCAGATGCGCGGCGTGAATGATGTTGCTTTCGATCATCATGTTTTCGTAGATGAAATCTGCCGGGAAGCTGTTGTTGGCGACAATACCGCCCACCTTCGCCGCCGCCAGATACACCTGGTCAATGCGTTCTTGCGCAAAGAAATCATTCACCGCTTTACTGTCGAGCAGGTTCAGCTGGTCGCGGGTGCGCAGCACCAGCTCCACATCACCGCGCTGTTCCAGCTGGCGGACGATGGCTGAGCCCACCATCCCGCGGTGGCCCGCCACGAAAATACGTTGTCTGGTCATGACTCAGGACTCCAGCGCGATGGCTACCTCGTAACCGTGAGCTTTAAGCAGGGAGTGTTTCTTCGCTGCTTCCAGATCGTTGGCAACCATTTCGGAGACCATTTCCTGCAGGGTGATTTCCGGTTTCCAGCCCAGTTTTTCGTGCGCTTTGGTTGGGTCGCCGAGCAGGGTTTCCACTTCAGCAGGACGGAAGTAGCGCGGGTCAACGGCAATCATCACGTCGCCTGGTTTCACACCCGGTGCGTCGTGACCGGTGACAGAAACCACGATGCCTTTCTCTTCTACGCCCGTGCCTTCAAAGCGCAGTTTGATACCCAGCTGGGCAGCCGCCATTTCGACGAACTGACGCACGGAGTACTGCACGCCGGTCGCGATCACGAAGTCTTCCGGATTGTCCTGCTGCAGCATCATCCACTGCATTTTCACGTAGTCTTTCGCATGGCCCCAGTCACGCAGGGAGTCCATGTTGCCGAGGTACAGGCACTTCTCCAGACCCTGAGCGATGTTGGCAATCGCACGGGTGATTTTGCGGGTCACGAAAGTTTCGCCGCGGCGTGGGGATTCGTGGTTAAACAGAATGCCGTTACAAGCGAACATGCCGTAGGATTCACGGTAGTTGACGGTTATCCAGTAGGCGTACAGTTTGGCGACAGCATACGGAGAACGCGGGTAGAACGGCGTGGTCTCTTTCTGCGGGATTTCCTGCACCAGGCCGTACAGCTCAGACGTGGACGCCTGATAGAAACGGGTTTTCTTCTCAAGGCCGAGGAAACGAATCGCTTCCAGCAGACGCAGGGTGCCCATTGCATCAACGTCGGCAGTGTATTCCGGGGACTCGAAGGACACGGCCACGTGGCTCATTGCGCCCAGGTTGTACACTTCGTCCGGCTGCACTTCCTGCAAGATACGGGTCAGGTTGGAGGAGTCAGTCAGATCACCGTAGTGCAGATGGAATTTCGGGTTTGCAGCATGAGGATCCTGATAAATGTGATCCACGCGCTCGGTATTGAATGAAGACGCACGACGCTTAATACCGTGAACTTCATAGCCTTTTTCGAGCAGCAGCTCTGCCAGGTAAGAACCATCCTGTCCGGTAACGCCGGTGATGAGTGCGACTTTTGACATGTTTATATTCCTCTACTTACAGGGAGTTAATAGTTTCAACGCGTTCGCGCGTCACCACTGCTGGATTGCCTCGGCAAATCATGTTTGCCGGTAGCGTTTTAAATACGCTGCTGCGTGCGCCAACGACGGTGCCATCACCTATCGTCACGCCGGGTGCCACGAAAACGTCCGTTGCCAGCCAGCATTTCTCGCCAATCACAATCGGCGTCGCGTTAATATCAAAATGCGCGCTCATATAATCGTGACTGCCGGTACATAAATAACATTTCTGCGACACCACTGAATTAGCGCCGATGGTAATGTCACCCAGGGTATATAGCACCGCGTCATCACCCACCCAGGCGTTGTCGCCGAGGGTTAATTTCCACGGATAGGTAATTTTTACCGAGGGGCGAATCACTACGTTTTTTCCGATTTTTGCGCCAAACAGGCGTAATAAAAATGCACGCCAGCGGTAGAGTATTTGTGGCGACCAGGCAAATAAGGTTGCCTGGACGGCCCACCATAATTGCACTTTAATACTTCCCGCTCCCCGGAAGCCTTTTGGCACCGAGAATCCGTTTAATTCCTGCATTGCTTTTCCTTATATTGACTATTTGTTATATAAGGCTTTGGTCTTGCCCGTGGTCCGCAGGCGTAATAAATGGGAAAATTCCGCCCAAAAACCTGGCACGCGTAATATCTGGCGCTGAACATTTTTTGCGTCGCGGCATAATTCCAGATTATTCGTGGTTGACACGCCGCCCATCGAAAACTCTGATATCAGGCCCTTAATCCGTTTAAAGGAATAGCCTTCCTTATACATTTTCGCCGCCAGCGCATAATCGGAAGACACGCGGTATTGCAAATCATACGGATAACGCTGCAGCCCACTCACCGGGAAGAAAATAGCCTGATGGCTCGCCGGGAGGCTATGATAAATATACCAGCCAGGTTTGGCACTGCGGCGCACCTGATGGCCGTCACCGAAATCGAGCATGGCATCGCCGATAACCATCGCATTATCTTTTTGCGTGGCCAGCTGGCGGACGCTGTTCGCCACATCGGCATGGAACACATCGCCGGAGTTCAGGAAGATAGCGAAGCGACCGCGCGACATCTCAATGCCCTTATTCATGGCGTCGTAGATGCCCTTATCCTTCTCGCTGATGTAACGTAAGCTGTACTCACCGTTCAGGTTTTCCAGGAATTCTGCGGTACCGTCTGCGGAGCCACCATCGACGACAATCCACTCAAATTCGATACCCGGATCGTGCGCCAGATGAGCCAATGACGCCCAGGTTTTCACCACGCCTTCATAATTTCGAAATGCAACGGTAATCACACTTAGCAGCATTTATTCGACTCCTTATTAGCTGTCCGTCAGTTTCAGCGCTTTACGCAGAATAAATGGACACACAATTAAAAACGCATATTCCGGGCTAAAAATCGAACCGGTGAAAAACAGCGAAACCGGGAAAAACAGAAACAGCTGCACGCGATAGTTTTGGTTATTACCAAACGCGTTAATCATCATTTTTCCGACTTTTGACATATACCAGGCTGTCAGTAACACCGCGAACCAGGAGAAATAAATAATCAGCAGATACAACCCATTGTCTATTGTTTTCCCGACGTCCGCACCGTTAAAGATTCCGAATGATGCAACATATTCGTAAAGAGAACCAAAACGAACCACACCATCAATGTGGGTAAGGGAATACCCGACCATCACCAGCGGCCCAATAATTCGGTAATAAGAGGATGAGCCTTCCGTTCCGAGATCGCCAAGGCGCTCCGAAATATACGGATAAGCAAATACCAGACCGACTAAAAAAACTGCTAAAGAAATGATTGCCAGGGGTAATTTCTTACTGATTGCTTCCTTATTCAGATACTGGAATGCCCATTCCAGCAAATAAAACAGGATAAATGTCATTACGCCGGAAAACGATCCTGAAAGCACTATCCCTGCCAGAATCATAGCATCGGTCTTAGGGGTTTTGATACCGAACTGTTTGATACTGAGCCAAATTGAGATTAATGCCAGGGCGAAGAAGGCCGGTTCGAAATATAAAGCCGTGGTTCGCTTCCCGCCAAATTTGATAAAGTTCAGAACGTAACTGTTACTGTAAATAAGATATTTCGAAATTATTTCCATCAAACTGCTGCCGCCGGTGAGGATAATCTGCACCATTTCCAGCGCGGCGAGCATCACCACCAGCCCGACGACAACATAAAAGAAGCGCAAGATTTTACGGTGGTTGTGCGGCGAAATGGTTTTAAAGCGAATGGCCCACACCATGCCGATGATGATAACGATATAAACGAACAGCATCGTCGAGGTGACGTATTTGCTGGCATCAAGCGACTGACCAAATACGTAGTTAAACAGCGTCAGCCCGGCACCCGCCCCCAGCGCAATCATCAGTTTTTTCAGGCTGATGCGCTCCACGTAGAGCAGCAACAGCACCGGCAAAAACGTCACGATAGTTATCGGGAAACTTTCGCCGAGCTGGGCGATTTTGACGTTAACCAGCAGGTAGATTAACGGCAGCAACAGGTAGCTACAGATTCTGATAGAACGAGACATATTCCTCCAGCATCTGTTTTCCGCTGTACGCCTGGCGGCTGCGGGCGCGAAACGCATCGAGCGTGGTCGCAAAAATCGCTTCGGCAATCTGCGCTTTTGGCAGCTGAACCAGCGCCAGCACGTCCTCGACGTTTACCGTGCGCCCGCCGGATTTCTCCAGCACTTCCTGGGCCGCTTCGCTTGGCGTCGCAATCACCGGCACGCCGATGGACAGCGCTTCGCACAGGATCAGCGGGTAGTTATCAACTCGCGAGCTGAACAGCAGCGCGTCCAGCTGATTGAGCTCACTCATTAACTGGCGCTTATTGGTCAGAAAACCGTGATTAATGACGTTGCTGCCTTCAAACGGTGAGAACTTGCCGAAGGTATGCACTTCAACTGCGTCACCCAGCGCAATAATGTCGCGCACCAGCTGCTGATTGGTTTTACCGTCGTAGCGCAGGTCATGGGCCACCACCGCAATTTTCGGTTTTCTGCCGGTCACGCTCTGCGGTGCCAGTTCCGCCAGAATGGCTTCGGTCGCCACGTCGATCCCGTTGTTGATAATCTGGCAGTGCCCTTCCCCGTAGAGACGATTAAACGCGTCGGCCACGTGCTGGCTCGGAGAGATAAACTGGCAGCCCAGCGCAATCATTTCGCGGAACAGCTGACGTTTGCCGCTCACCAGTTGGCTGGCACGGTCGATTTTCACCGGCGGATAGTTGGTCAGGGTCGGGCATTTTCCGCAGCCGTTTTTCCACTCTTCGCAGCCGTCGAGAAACGCACAGCGGCCGGTAACGCTCCAGTGATCGTGCAGCGTCCAGACGAAACGCACGTCGCGCTTGTGCTCTTTCAGCCTGTGGCAAAAATCCACCACCTCTTCGAGGTTCAGCCAGTAGCTGTGCAGCACATGGAAGTGCAGCACTACGGGCCCCGTCGTGCGGGTCACGGTGCGATAGAGATTGTTCAGATTGCCGAACACGTCGCGGTTAAACAGACGAAACAGCGCCAGGTTTGCTATCGAGGTGACGCGTGCAGTTTGTTTGATGACGTTCGGATAGTCGTCGTGGCTGACGCTTTTCTTGCCGCCTTTGCCGTAACCGTAGACAAAGCGTGATGCCATGCCCTGTTGCAGCGCGCGCTGATGCAGATCGAGCGCCACGCCTGCCGCCCCGCCTTCCGCGAGACGAACGTTAAATTGCAGAATATTCATTTAATGACCTTTACCTGCGCTTTTTCACCGACCACCAGCGCATTGTCAGGCACGTCGTCCAGCACCACACTGCCCGCCCCGATGGTGACGTTATTGCCGACAGTAATGTCACCAATCATCACCACGTTCGCGCCGAGTTCAACGCCGTTGCCAATGACAGGGCAAGCCAGGTTATCCGGGCCACGGTTGCCAATGGTGACGCCATGGCGGATGGTGAAATCATCGCCTGCCACCACGAATTTATTGATCACCACGGCATAGCCGTGATGAATGGTAAAACGGCGACCAATGGTGGCGGCGGCCTGGATCTCATAACCAAACAGGTTTTCAGTGAAAAAGCGGTACAGCAATAACACCGGGGCAGCCCAGAGATTGTTAATGACGCTTTTTTTGCGCCACACCGAGCAGAAATGCGCGATACGGTACGCGGTGACCATGCAGCACGGGCGCAGGCTCCAGCTGTTTGCGCGTAAGTCTTCCAGCAGCATTATTTCCCCCGCAGGCCATCGGCCAGACGTTTGCCATTACGCACTGACAACAGCGTCAGCAGCGTGCGCCAGTTCATGCGCTTATTGCGGATCTGATACAGCGTGAACAGCTGGTACTTTTTGCTGGCGCGGTCGAATTTGTCTTTGTGTTTACGGTAGAAATGAAAGTAGCCAGAGAATTTTTTCGGCGACGACGTAATCTGCATTTCACCGTGGTTGATGTGCAGAATTTGCGTAGCGTCTTCCACTTTCCACGGCTCGCCGTATTCGGTCACCATACGCAGAAAAATGTCGTAATCCTGCGCCGCTTTCAATTCGGTATCGAACAGGCTCTCTTTGAAGCGCCACGCCCAGCTGAACACCTGATTGCCGATGATGTTGCGCTTGAAAAATAGCGTGCGGGAATACGGTGATTTCGGGTACAGCGGCAGGCTCGCGGGCTGGGAGTAAACCTCGCCTTCGCAGACATAATCATTGGCATACAGAAACGCGTGGGTCGTCAGCTGATGTTTATGTTCAAGGAACACCGACAGGCGGTTTGGCGTCCATTCGTCGTCATCATCGATGCCGGTAATGAACTGGCCTTCGGCCTGCAAAATCGCCTGATTCCGCACCGCACAGGCGCCAGAGTTAAAATCGTTGCGAGTATATTTCACGCGCGCATCGTTCAGGCCATCGACAAACTGCTGCAACTGTTCAAAGGAAGAGGAGCAGTCGTCGACAATCATCATTTCCCAGTGCGGATAATCCTGGCGAAGCACCGATTTAATGGCGCGAATCGCCAGCTGTTGCCGATTCCAGGTTGGCATATAAATGGAAATTAATGGGTTATGTGTCGTCATTTTGTTCCCCGAATGGCGTTGAACTTTGCCCCTCACCCTTTGAGGGAGAGGGCCAGGATGAGGGGCAAAGCACGTTATTTACTGTCTGACTTGTACTCGTACTCGTAGTAGCCGTAGTCCTGATAACCGGTGGCCCGACGGAAGATGGAGTTGAGGATCACACCTTTGACGTGAATACCATTCTGCTCGAAGCGGCTGAGGCTGGTTTCCACCTCCTTCAGGGTGTTAACCGCATAGCGCGCCACCATCAGCGTGGTGCCCGCATGACGACCCACGATACCGGCATCGGTCACGGCCAGAATTGGCGGAGTATCGATAAGCACCAGGTCGTACTGGCTGCTGGCCCATTTCACCAGTTCCGCAAAACGGTCACTCATTAACAGTTCGGACGGGTTTGGCGGTACCTGACCACGGGTCACCAGGTCGAAGTTGGTTATCGAGGTGCGTTTGGCACAGTTTGCAATCTCGGTTTTACCAACCAGCACTTCGGACAGGCCGTTGTCGTTGGTGGTGCCGAGCAATTCGTGGGTGTAGCCTTTGCGCATATCGCAGTCGATCAGCAGTACGCGCTTGCCGGTCTGGCTAATCACCGCCGCCAGGTTGGCACAGACGAACGTTTTACCGATGGACGGGCTGACCCCGGTCATCATCAACACGTTGTTGCTGGCCTGCATCATGGCGAAGTGCAGGCTGGTTCGCAGACTGCGCACCGCTTCGATAGCGAGGTCGGTCGGGTTACCCACTGCCAGCAGCTGGCTTTGCTTGTAGCGCTTGATGCCTTTGACGGTTTTGACGTGGTCGCGCTTCTTCTGCCATTCAGACAGCGGAATGCTGGCGTAAACGTTGATGCCGTGGTCTTCCAGTACCTGAGGACTTTCAATCCCGCGGTTAAACAGTGAACGCAGCAGCACGCCAAGAATAGAAAGCATCAGCCCCAGAATGATCCCGCCAAGAACAATCAGCGCTTTTTTCGGCTTCAGAACGCCCGGCTGAGTGATGGCGGAGTCCACGATGCGCACGTCACCGACGGTACTCGCTTCCTGGATTTTCAACTCCTGCTGTTTGTTCAGCAGTTGCATGTACACCTGCTGCCCGGATTCCACATCACGCGTCAGACGCACGATTTCCTGCTGAGTTTCCGGCATCGCAGTGATGCGTTTGTTGAGGTTTGCTTTCTCGTCTTCCAGCGTTTTGCGTTTTTCAAGCAGCGTGCGATAGGCCGGGTGGCGCTTGGTGTAGAGCTTGGAAATCTCGGCTTCGCTGAAGGTCAGCTGGTTGAGCTGCGAATCAATATTAACCACCGAATCCAACACCGACTTGGCCTCAAGCGACATATCTACCGAGTCTTTCTGCTGGCGATAGGCGTTGAGTTTATTTTCAGCATCGTCCAGACGAGTACGCACTTCCGGCAGCTGTTTGGCGAGGAATCGCAGGCTGCGGGACGCCTCTTCCGATTTACGCTCGACGTTTTGCGCCAGATAGTTATCGGCGATGCTGTTGAGGATAACCCGAATCTGGTCTTTGTCTTCCCCGGTGTAGGTCAGGCTCAACACGCCGGTGTCTTTACCGTTTTCCGTTACCGTCAGGTTGTTTTGCAGGGTGTTGATCATCCCGAGCGTAGAGTATTTAGTGACGGTAAATTCACCGCCTTTCTGCGCATGGATGGCGCTCACCAGCAGGGTCAAGCCGGATTTGGTCAGCGGCTGGCCAACGGTACCGCGAGCACTGAAGCCGCCGTCGCTGGTCAGCTGGTAGCTGTTTGGCCCGAGCACTTCCAGGGTGAAGGTTTGTTCACGCATGCCCGCAGGCACGGTAAAGGTTTCAACGTTAACGCTCTCGTTGGCGCGGCCCATCAGGCGTTCCCAACCGGCACCAAAAATCGGCATCGTATTTTTGGTTACGGCGATGTCCAGATTAAGGTCATCTACCGTTTTGCCGAGCACCATACGCGACTGAATCAGCTGAATTTCAGCGTCAGACGCAGGCGGCTTATTGCTGAGTGCCGAGTTTAAATCCTGTACCAGCGAGCTGCTGGTATCCTGCTCAATCTGCACCAGCGCGTCGGCGCTGTAGATTGGCGTCGCAAAAAGGGTGTACACCACCGCAGCGACGGCAAACACCGCAGTGATGCCGAGCACCCACCATTTGGCCTCCACCACCGTACCGACCAGGCGGCCAATATCGATTTCATCACTGCCCGACGCGTGCGGGTGCGCCTGTTTTACGTTATCTGTCATTGTTATCCCTGCTGTACTTTCAGTGCCTGCGCCCACTGTCGGGCAGACTGATCGAGTAAGTGGTAAACCGCTTCAAAAGCGTCGCGACTTTTGCGATAAGGATCGGGGATCTCACGTTCATCGTCCCAGTGGCCAAACAGCATCACTTTGCCGCGCATTTCCGGCGCGATTTCGCACAGCCGGGCAATGTGGCGTTTTTCCATGGTCAAAATGAGATCGTATTCGCGGCACATCTTTCCGGAAATTTGACGGGCGCAGTGCCCGTCCAGGGAAATATTGTGGACAGCCGCGACGCGTGCCGCGCTGTCATCGGCACCCTTACCTACCAGTGCGCCGAGCCCGGCGGACTCCACGTCCAGCGACGGAAGATAATTTTTCAGCAACCGCTCCCCTGTCGGGGAACGGCAGATATTGCCGACGCATACCACCAGAATTTTGTTGAACATAATGGTTACCAGGTATGGATATCTTTCGCCGCGTTCGTCATGTCTTGAACGCCACTGATGGTCGGCAGCAATTGGCTGATGAGACGGTTCCAGCGCGCGACCGGTGCGGTGGTGACGTACACCACGTCGTACGGCTGCAGCGTGAAGTTGGTTGCCATCACCAACGACGTCGCATCAGACATATCGAGCTGATAAACGTTGGCAATCTTGCCGCTCTTATCGTTTTTCAGCGGACGGATCACAAAGATGCCGCTGGCGTTGGAGGAGGTCATATCGATACCTTCCGCCTGGCCCAGCGCTTCGGTCAGCGTCATGCCGCTGAAGTCCATTTTGAGGGTGCTCTGTTTCTTCACTTCGCCCATTACGAAGACTTTGAGGTCATCGTTACGCGGTACGAACAGAATATCGCCCGGGTACAGCAGACGGTTCTGGCTGAGGTCACCGTTTTGCATCAGCGCCTGCAGGGAAATACGTTCTTCTTTACCGTTGTGCGTCAGTACCACGTTGCGCCAGTCGGCGAGGTCGGTCATACCACCCGCGGCGTTGATCGCATCCAGCACGGTCAATGGCACGTTGGTAATGGCCTGCTGGCCAGATTTATTCACCTGGCCGGACACGTAGGCTTTTTGCGAACGGAACGCTGCCACATTCACATCGACCTGCGGGTCGGTGATGTACGTCGCCAGACGACCGGTAATCATTTCACGGATTTCCGGCAGCGTTTTACCGACGACCTGCACACGGCCAATATAAGGATAGAAAATGGAGCCATCAGGCTGAACCCAGTTACCGGTATCGCTGGAGCTACGATACTGGCCCGCTGGGGTTGTTAACTCAGGGTGATCCCAGACGGTTACGCTAAGCACATCACCTGCACCCACGCGATACTGATAATTGCTTAACTCCTGATCCAGGGACATGTTTGGCTGCGCAACGTTTGGACGCGGTCGCAGTTGTTCAATCAGTCGCGGGGTCAGCGGATAAACATTCACCATCCGGTCGATATCAAAATCAGCGTCTTGCTGTTTAACGACATCTTTTCCGAAGGTCGACATATTGCTGCCGGGAAGGACCGTGCAACCACTCATCAGGATTGCAGACACCAATAATGGCATCAATTTCAGTTGGGATTTCATCATTGATTATTTATCACTTTGGCAGAGAAATTATCCTGTGCGAATAAAACAAACCAGACTTCATTCAGGTCATTTGCATTGAGCATGCCGTTAACCGAAACGAAATATAACTGGCATCATTCCTAAAAAAACGTTATCTATCCGCAAGCAGTTGACAGAATAATCGAGGCTGATTTAGCAGCCATCAGGCACGCTACCGCCCTTGGCTTTCAGTTACCAATCTACTGTTCAATCATAAGGTTATAAGCAGTTACGGCGATAAAACAGACCGAAACAAAGAGACAATGTATAAAACAACAAACATTCTCTTTCACCGCCGGGAATAAAGTGCGGATGAAATCTAATATTCATTTATACATTTCGATTGTTACAGCAATGACAATTTCCGACAAGGTAACAACTCCTAACGCCATTGCTTTTAGGATAAATATTAAGAATAGTCACTGACTTTTAGGATTATCTTTATATTGACATCAACCCCTCCCCTGACATGTCAGGGAAATTGACGAATTAATAAGAAACTAAATTAATTAATAACAGAAACAATAGGGTTATATTATTAACCAACAATACTTCATATTTAAGAATAAACTCAGGGTATATACCCAAAATAATTCGAGTTGCAGGAAGGCGGCAAGGCTGAGAATCCCCAGGAGCTTACTCAAGTAAGTGACTGGGGTGAGCGGACGCAGCCAACGCACATGCAGCTTGAAGTATGACGGGTATATTGCAATTTGGGTCACCGTTAACCATGATCCTAATGTCTTGTCACAGAAGGTGTTAAACAACGTATGGAATGGATTGCCGACCCCTCTATTTGGGCAGGGCTTATCACCCTGGTGGTCATCGAGCTGGTGCTCGGGATTGATAATCTGGTGTTTATCGCGATCCTCGCGGAAAAGCTGCCACCCGCGCAGCGCAACCGGGCACGCATCACCGGGCTGATTCTGGCGATGCTGATGCGTCTGCTGCTGCTGGCGTCCATCTCGTGGCTGGTCACCCTCACCCGCCCGCTGTTCACTGTGCGTGATCTCAGCTTTAGCGCGCGTGATTTAATTATGCTCGGGGGTGGTTTATTCCTGCTGTTTAAGGCCACAGTTGAACTCAATGAGCGGCTGGAAGGTAAGGACAACGATAGCCCGACCCAGCGGCGAGGGGCAAAATTCTGGGCCGTGGTGGCGCAAATTGTGGTGCTCGACGCGGTGTTTTCCCTCGACTCGGTGATCACCGCCGTCGGGATGGTCGACCATTTACTGGTGATGATGGCGGCAGTCGTTATTGCCATCAGCATGATGATGCTCGCCAGCAAGGCGCTGACGCGCTTCGTGAACAGCCATCCAACTATCGTCATTCTTTGTCTCAGCTTCCTGCTGATGATTGGCTTTAGTCTGGTTGCGGAAGGCTTTGGCTTTTACATTCCGAAAGGCTATCTGTACGCGGCAATTGGCTTCTCGGTGATGATTGAGTCACTCAACCAATTGGCAAACTTTAACCGTCGCCGCTTTTTGTCGGCTAATCAGAGCCTGCGCAATCGCACCACAGAAGCCGTACTGCGCCTGCTAAGCGGGCAGAAAGAAGAGGCCGAACTGGACGCACAAACCGCCTCCCTGGTGGCGGACAGCAAAGACGAGCCGGTCTTTGACCCGCAGGAACGACGAATGATCGAGCGGGTGCTGAATCTTAATCAGCGCAGCGTCAGTAGCATCATGACCTCGCGCCATGATATTGAGCACATCGACCCCAGCGCGCCGGAAGCCGACGTCCGCACGCTGCTGGAGAAAAACCAGCACACCCGTCTGGTGGTGACCGGTGGTGATAATGACGAGGAGCTGCTCGGCGTGGTGCACGTTATTGACCTGCTGGCTCAATCACTACGCGGAGAGCCACTGGATTTACGCGCGCTTACCCGCCAGCCGCTGGTGTTCCCGGAAGCGCTGCCGCTGCTATCCGCGCTCGAACAGTTCCGCAACGCCCGCACGCATTTCGCCTTTGTGGTGGATGAATTCGGCTCCGTTGAAGGGCTGGTGACATTAAGCGACGTGATGGAAACCATTGCCGGTAACCTGCCGAATGAAGTGCAGGAGATAGACGCCCGCCACGATATTCAGAAAAATGCCGACGGCAGCTGGACCGCGAACGGTCATATGCCGCTGGACGATCTGGTGCAGTTTGTGCCGCTGCCGCTCGATGATAAACGCGAGTACCACACCATCGCCGGCCTGCTGATGGAGCATTTACAGCGGGTGCCGATCACCGGAGAAAGCGTCGACGTCGACGGCTTTACCCTGAAAACGCTGCAGGTAGAAAACCATCGCGTCCAGCGGGTACAGATTTTCCCGCCGAGCACGGATGATGACGCCCTGGACTACGAAGTCTGAATAAAAAAAGACCCGACAACATCGCATTTGTCGGGTCTTTTTTATCGCTGATGGCGTTAAAGTTTGTCGAGAAACTTCTTCAGGTCTTTTCCCGACTGACTGTCCTGATTCTTATCGGCCCAGGCTTTCAGACGATCGCGGGCTTTGGTTTGCAGCTGCTTACGCAGAACCTGATCGACCTGCAGACTGTAGTTGAGTTCGGTCCATTTACCGTAAACGCGCAGCGGAATTGCCGTTTCCTTCAGCATATCCACCAGCTTACTCTCGCCCTGCCAGCCATCCAGCACGCGCACATTAAAGAGCATGTCGCCTTCTTCTTTGACCAGATCCAGAGAGCCTTTACCGTCCATCGTCATTAACGACGATTTACCGACAATGTCATTGAAGGACATCTGTCCGTTGTTTAACGTCAGGTCGCTTGAAAACTCGTCCAGACGGGTTGCGCTGTCGAGGTTCTCTTTCGCTTTCACATTCGTGCTACGCTCTACGGCCTGCTGAACCAGCTGCTGGAAGTTCAGTCCTTCCGCCCGGGAATCAAGTAGCGACAGCTTCGCCTTCCCTTGCCAACTGCGACGGAAGTTATCTGCATCAATTTTATCGCCGCTAAATTCGCCATCGAGGGAAAGTTTACCGGTGAGATTGATAGGATAATCAAATGCTTTTAGCAACGTACCAATCTGAATATTTTCAAGCTTCGGCTGGAATGACGATTTCGGCGTCTCCCCGCGAGCATCGAGGCTGCCCGGCAGCGACAGAGTGCCGCCGTCCAGTTTGCCCTGCAAGCCGCTGACGTTGAGTAAGCCGAACTGATTGTCAGCCTGCACGTCAACGTCGGCAAAATTCATGCCACGCCACAATATCTGATTGGCCTTGAGCTGCACTGCTGCACTGAATCCACGCAGACCGCTGTAGTCAGGCAGGTTCGCGCTGTCGGCAATCACCGGGCGCTGCTGACGCGGCTGGCTTTGCCCCTGCTGGTTCACGCTGGAATTTGCAGAAGGGTTGCTCTGGGAAAGCAGGTTATCGAGATTCAGTTTGTCGGAGTGCAGATTTAGCGTCCACTGCGGCTTATCGCCGAGCTGCACGCTGCCTTCGCCGCCGAGAGAGCTGTCGTTGGCGGTCAACTGCAACTGGCTGAAACTGATGCGCTTCTGATCTTCCTGCCATTCGACCTGCAAAGAACCCTGCCCACCAATACCCAGCGGCGGTAGGTCTGCGCCCTGTAGCTGCCAGTTGATCTGGCTCAGCGTGGCGGACAGCGCATGCGGATAATCACCTGCATTCACTTTCGCGCTAAAGGAAAGATTGAGGTCTCGCTGATCGCGGTTTACCCGCCCGGAAAAATCAACGTTGGCCAGATAATGATTGTCCTGTTCCATCTGCATTTTGATGTCACGGACGGTGATTTGTTCGTCGCCTTCATGCTGGAACACCAGTACGCTGTCAGCCACCTGCAGTTTGGCAATATCAAACGACCAGCCCCGATCTTCCGGTGCCTGAGGCAGCGTATTTTCACGCGGGGCGACCGGCGCTTTGCTATTTTTCACCGCTTCCGTTTTCGGCGTCAGCTCAATCACGGCGCCTTTCAGCATCACCTGATTGACCTGCAACTGGTGAGAAAGCAGCGGTAACAGCGCCACATCAAGGCGCATATTATCGGCTTTGACTAACGGGGCGCTGGCACCCGGTTCTGTCAGCGTCATGCGCCCGGAGAGAATACTGAGCTGAGGCCAGACGTGCCAGCGCAGTGGGCCGTCCAGTTTCAGTTGATATCCGCTGCGCGATTCCACCTGGCGCACCAGATAGTCACGAAAATCATTCGGATTGACCAGCAGTACCAGCGCCGAAAGGCCGGCGACAATCACCACCAGCAATATCATCAGCGTTGTCAGAATTCGTCTCATGCTCTCTCCGACGTGTCAGTCACGCTCAGTCTTTATCGATGCGACTGGCAACCGCACCCTGCTGATCACGATACTTCGCGTCTTCACGGCGGTTGTAAGGACGGGCGGCCGGGCCAGACAGCGGCTCAAAGCTCAGGGCACCAATAAGCATACCTGGACGCAGTGCCAGCGGCAGTTTGCCCGAGTTGTAGAATTCAAGCACGATGCAGCCGGACCAGCCGGGATCGATACGGTGCGCGGTAACGTGAACCATCAGGCCCAGTCGCGCCAAAGAAGAACGCCCGTCGAGCCAGCCGACCAAATCTGCCGGAAGGGTGACGGATTCCAGCGTAACGGCCAGCGCCAGTTCCCCCGGATGCAGATAAAACGCTTCGCCTTCCGCCAGCACGATTTCGTCACTCATCACGCGATCAAGCGCCGCGCTGACTTCCGCTTTCGGCCCGCTCAGGTCGATGAATGCCGCCGTGTGTCCGCTAAACGTACGGAATTTATTGCCGAGGCGAACGTCCACCGTCGCACCATTGATGCGTTCAACCGGCGGTCGTGGAGAAATACCCAAACGGCCTTCATCCAGCCAGGCTTCAATATCTCGGTCACACAGACGCATGCGCTATCTCCTTTAATGCATTATGCCCGGCATCTGCCGGGTCATTTATACCCGTCGCCATTCAAGCTGCAGCGGTGTTGGCTACCCTCGCTCACCCGAATCACTTACTAGTGTAAGCTCATCGGGATTCGCTCCGTTGCCGCCTACCTGCAACTTGAATGAACTTGGGTATAGCACAGTACATAATTCGAGGGAATTATTCAAAAAACTGACTGATTTTGGCCTTCAGAATATCGATGGCGATGCGGTTTTTCCCACCACGCGGCACGATAATGTCAGCGTACTGTTTGGACGGCTCGATAAACTGCAGGAACATCGGGCGGACCGTTTTTTGATACTGTGCCATCACCGAATCCATCGAACGGCCGCGCTCGTTAACATCACGCTTGATGCGGCGCATCAGGCAGATATCCAGCGGGGTGTCGACAAAAATGGAGAAGTTCATTTCTTCGCGCAGACGGGCGTCGGTCAGCAGCAAAATCCCTTCGAGGATAATGACCTTCTTCGGCTTGATATGCACGGTCTGTGGCATGCGAGTATGTTCCACATAGCTGTACACCGGGAGTTCAATCGCTTCACCGCGTTTAAGCGTTTGCAGATGCTGATACAACAGACTGTGATCCATCGCGCTTGGATGGTCATAGTTAGTTTTGACGCGATCTTCCATCGACAGATGACTCTGGTCTTTGTAATAGCTGTCTTCAGGGATCACGCCGATATGTTCATCGCCAACCTGTTCACGCAATTCACGATAGAGGGTGCTGGAGATGAGGCTTTTACCTGAAGCCGATGCGCCGGCGATGCCTATAATGACGCACTGATGAGACTTATCAGTCATAAGTTTTTGCGACCTGATTAACCTGGATGATAGGAAGGGTGGCGTCGGAGCGCCAAACGCGGCAATTATAGGGATTTCAGCCCGTCGATACCAGTCGAAAACGATTTTCCCCCCAGCCGGGCGGAAAAGTGACTATTCTCAAATTAATATGTCCAATTTTCCAACGTGTTAGACACTTTTTGTTCATCGCCACTTATTTATCTCTTAATGCTGTTAAATATTGAGCAGATGTCATAGGAAATGTAAATTGTTTGTACTAGCATGATCCCATTCATCATCCTTATGAATTCAGGCCCATTCCGCGTGAAACGTCGCGGCCGGAAAGTCCTCGTGGAAAGCGGTAAATGAAGATATCTGAACAACGAGTGCCCATTACGCCCTCTCATTCTGTGCTGCGCATGATATGCCTCGGGTTGCTGACGTTCATTTTTACCCTTTTCTCCCTCGAGCTGACGCGTTTCGGAACCGTTCTCGCACCTTTATGGTTCCCGACCTCTATTATGATGGTCGCGTTTTATCGTCATGCCGGGAAAATGTGGCCCGCCATTGCTGCCGTGTGCATGCTTGGCAGCCTGCTGGCGTCATGGGCGCTGTTTCCGCCCAGTTCACTTAATTTCGTTTATCCGGCCATTAATGCTATTGAAGCAGCAACGGGCGCGCTGCTGCTGCGCAAATTTTTGCCTGGGTATAATCCGTTGCAAAACCTGCACGACTGGGTTCGCCTGGCCTTCGCCAGTGCAATCGTGCCGCCACTGGTAGGCGGATTGCTGGTGCTGCTGTTCGCCCCGGTCGAACACCCACTGCACACCTTCCTGGTCTGGGCGTTGGCCGAATCGATTGGCGCGCTGGCGCTGGTCCCGCTCGGTTTGCTGTATAAAAACCATTATCTGTTGCGCCATCGCAACCCGCGTCTGCTGCTGGAAACGCTGCTGACGCTGGCGGTCACGTTGGCGCTGAGCGCGATAGCAATGCTGTGGCTGCCGTGGCCGTTTACCTGCATCATCGTGTTGTTGATGTGGAGCGCCGTGCGTCTGCCACGGATGGAAGCGTTCACCATTTTCCTCATCACAGTCATGATGGTGTCGCTGATGATAGCGACCAATCCGCAGAGCCTGCAAACACCTCACGTTTATGCGATGAGCAATACGCCGTGGCTACCGTTTCTGATGATTTTGCTGCCCGCCAACGTGATGACGATGGTGATGTACGCCTTTCGGGCCGAGCGCAAGCACATCACTGAGAGCGAAGAACGCTTCCGCAACGCGATGGAATATTCCGCCATCGGTATGGCGCTGGTCGGCACCGAAGGCCAGTGGCTGCAGGCTAACAAAGCGCTGTGCACATTCCTTGGTTACAGCCAGAACGAACTGCGGGCGATGACCTTCCAGCAATTGACCTTACCGGAAGACCTCGAGAATGACCTGTCGCAGCTCGAGCAGTTGGTCAGCGGCGAAATCAACACGTACACCATGGAAAAGCGCTACTACACGCGTAAAGGCGACGTCGTCTGGGCCCTGCTGGCGGTATCGCTGGTGCGTCATGCGGACGGTACGCCGCTCTATTTCATCGCCCAGATTGAAGACATCAACGACCTGAAGCACACCGAATGGGTCAATAAGCGGCTGATGGAGCGCATCACGCTCGCTAACGAAGCGGGCGGGATTGGCATCTGGGAATGGGAGCTGGAGCCCGATCTCATCTCCTGGGATAAGCGGATGTTCGAGCTGTATGAAATCCCGTCGCACCTCAAACCGACCTGGCAACTGTGGCAGAACTGCCTGGTGGAAGAAGACCGCGAGCAGGCCGAGTGCGTGATCCGCAATGCGCTGACTGCTCGCTCGCCATTCAAGCTGGAATTCCGTATCCACGTCAAAGAAGGCATCCGCCATATTCGCTCGCTGGCTAACCGTGTGCTGAATAAACAGGGTGAAGTGGAGCGCCTGCTCGGCATTAATATAGATATGACCGAGGTGAAACAGCTCAACGAAGCGCTGTTCCAGGAAAAAGAGCGTCTGCACATTACCCTGGATTCTATCGGTGAAGCAGTGCTGTGTACCGACGTCGATATGAACGTCATCTTTATGAACCCGGTTGCCGAAAAAATGAGTGGCTGGAGTCAGAACGAAGCCATGAAGCAGCCGCTGCTTAACGTGCTGCGCATTACCTTTGGCGACAACGGCCCGTTGATGGAAAACATTCACAGCGGCGGTATGTCTCGCAACGATATCGAACAGGATGTGGTGCTGCATTGTCGGGACGGCGGCAGTTACGACATCCACTACAGCATCACACCGCTGAGCACACTCGACGGGCAAAACATCGGTTCAGTGCTGGTTATTCAGGACGTCACCGAATCGCGCAAAATGCTCCGCCAGCTGAGCTACAGCGCGTCGCACGATGCCCTCACCCATCTGGCTAACCGTGTCAGTTTTGAGAATCACCTCAAACGTCTGCTGCATAGCGTTCAGGAAACGCATCAGCGTCACGCGCTGGTATTTATCGACCTGGATCGCTTTAAAGCGGTGAACGATACCGCCGGTCACGCCGCGGGCGATGCGCTGCTGCGCGAACTCTCTTCGATGGTGCTCAGTATGTTGCGTACCAGCGATGTGCTCGCCCGTCTCGGTGGCGACGAATTTGGCCTGCTGCTGCCGGACTGCAACATCGAAAGCGCGCGGTATATTTCCGGGCGCATCATTCAGGCCATCAACGATTATCACTTTCTGTGGGAAGGCCGCCTGCACCGCATCGGTGCCAGCGCCGGGATTACCCTTATCGACGAGCATAACTGTCTGGCGTCCGACGTGATGTCACAGGCCGATATTGCCTGCTACACCTCGAAAAATAACGGACGCGGGACGGTCAGCGTCTATGAACCGCAGCAGGACCGGCTGCATCAGCAGCGCAGCATGATGTCGCTCGACGAGCAGTGGCACATGGTGCGCAGCAACCCTCTGTTGCTGATGGCCCGTGGCGTGGCGTCGCCGCGCATTCCAGAAAGCAGCAACTTCTGGCTGCTGTCGATGCGGCTGTGGACCCGCGAAGGCGAAATGGTAGAGGAACAGGCGTTCCGTAAAGGGCTGGCGGATCAGGAACTGCTCCATGCTCTCGACAGACGCATTTTTCAGGCGTTCTTCCGCAGCTGGGCGTATAAAGTTGCCGCCCGCGGGATAAGCGTCACCCTGCCGCTGTCGGCGGCGGGTCTGACCGGGCCGGTGCTCATCAACGACATTCTCGACGGTCTGAAAGAGAGTGCCATGCCAGCCCGGCTGCTGCATCTGGTGTTCAACGCCAGCAGTCTGGCGCAGTCCGGCGTTCAGGAAGGACTGGAGAAGCTGCGTCACGCGGGCTGCAAAATTATCATCAGCCAGGTAGGTCAGGATCTCGATTTGTTTGAACATCTGAAAGCGGGCACCGCCGACTACGTGATGTTCGATCCAGAACTGATTGGCAACGTTCACGCCAGTCTGATGGATGAAATGATGGTCACCATCGTGCAGGGTCATGCTCAGCGTCTGGGGATGAAAACCATTGCCGGGCCAACCAATCAGGCGCTGATGATGGATACCCTCTCCGGAATTGGCGTGGATCTGATTTACGGCGATTCGATTGCTGCTAACCAGCCGCTGGAAGTGGTGCTGAACACCGGCTATTTCGCCATCAACTGATCCCCGTTATGTCCCCCTTCGCCCGCCGCCGCGGGCTTTATCATTTTCGTTGCACTGCGAATATTTACAAAATCTAACGATTAACCTGCTAAGCAATTATTCTTTACATGTAATATACAAATGATTAACAAAAAAGCTTTCCCGGTGACAGGTCCTGTCGACATCTTGCCCGCACAACGCCCTGCCTGCCCTATGCTGTCTCTGCACAGCCATTTTCAGGACACCGAATATGCCTACACTTTTCAACTGGAGCTCGACCCAAAAGCACGTCGCTTTCGCCAGTTTCTCAAGCTGGATGCTGGACGCCTTTGACTTCTTCATCCTCGTCTTCGTGCTGAGCGACCTCGCCAGCTGGTTTCATTCATCGGTTTCAGACGTCTCAATTGCCATCATGCTTACCCTGGCGGTCCGTCCTGTCGGCGCACTTATTTTTGGCCGGATGGCGGAAAAATATGGCCGCCGTCCGATCCTGATGCTCAATATTTTGTTCTTTAGCATCTTTGAACTGCTGTCTGCGTGGTCGCCGACCTTCACCACCTTCCTGGTGCTGCGGTTGCTGTACGGCATCGCGATGGGCGGGATTTGGGGCGTGGCGTCGTCGCTGGCGATGGAAACCATTCCCGATCGCTCACGTGGCCTGATGTCCGGGATTTTTCAGGCGGGATATCCGTGCGGTTACCTGCTGGCGTCGATTATCTTCGGCCTGTTCTACAGCACTGTGGGCTGGCGCGGCATGTTCCTGATTGGCGCCCTGCCAATTTTCCTGCTGCCGTATATCTGGTTCAAGGTGCCGGAATCACCGGTATGGCAGGCGGCACGCGAACGCAAAGAGAGCACGGCGCTGTTGCCCATTTTACGCAGCCAATGGAAGCTGTGCCTGTATCTGGTGCTGCTGATGGCCTGCTTTAACTTCTTCAGCCACGGCACCCAGGACTTGTACCCAACGTTCCTGAAAGTGCAGCACGGTTTTGACCCACACACCGTCAGCCTGATCGCCATCGGTTACAACATCGCGGCGATGCTCGGCGGGATCTTCTTCGGATCGGTGTCGGAAAAAATTGGGCGTAAGAAAGCGATGATCATCGCGGCGTTTCTGGCGTTGCCGGTCCTGCCGCTGTGGGCCTTTTCGACCGGCTCGTTCAACATTGGGCTCGGCGCATTCCTGATGCAATTTATGGTTCAGGGCGCATGGGGCGTGGTGCCGACCTATCTCAATGAACTGGTTCCTGCGAATGCCCGCGCGGTGCTGCCAGGGTTTGTCTACCAGTTAGGGAATTTGCTGGCCTCAGTGAACGCCACCCTTCAGGCGCGTATCGCCGAAGCCAACGGCGGTAACTACGGTATGGCGATGGCGCTGGTCGCCGGGACCGTCGCCATTCTTATCTGCCTGTTTGTCGCCTTTGGTCGGGAAACGCGCGGGGTGGTGATTTCCGGCCATCAGCCTGAAGGGGCCGCCAGCCGCGAACAGCACACCCATTAGCCCGGCTGAAAACCGTCGCTGTACCAAATGTGCAGCAGCGCGTAAGAGCGCCACGGCTGCCAGCGCTCGGCATAACGACGGATTTGGGCAGGCGTCATGCCAGGAAAACGCTGTTTAATCAGGTAGTCGTCCGGCAGGAAAACGTCCTTCGCCTGCCAGCCACGCAGCGCATAGTAATTGGCGGTCCAGCGGCCAATGCCGGGAAAGGTTTGCAGCGTTTTCATTGCCGCTTCCACGTCGCGAGGCGGCAATAACGGTAGCTCACCTGAAATGGCGGCCTGCGCCAGATGTATCAAGGATTCGGCACGCTTTAGCGGCATTCCCAGCGCTTTTAACGCCAGTGGATCGGCAACCACCAGCTGCTGAGGCGTTGGGAAACAGATAAATTCCGGCGCCTCCTCAAGCGGTGTGCCGTAGGCTTTCGCCACCCGACTGGTGAGCCTGGCGGCCATCGCCACGCTCACTAACTGCCCAAGGATCGCGCGTACCCCCTGTTCAAACGCATCAACACACCCCGGCAATCGCAGGCCCGGTCGCGCAGCGGCCAGTTCACCCAATGCCGCCGACACCTGCTGCGGCTCGCAGCGCAAATCGAAAAGTTGCTCAAGGCGTTGCAGACAGCGCTCTTTAACCGGCAACAGGCCATCGGAAAGCGTGACCACCAGCGTCTGAGTGCTGAGATCGGGCGTGGCGCGCATCAGCCCATGATGGCCATCCAGCGAAAAACTGCGGGTATAGGTTTGGAAGTCGAAGCGCTCAACACCCTCTACGGTACGCCCCGCCAGAAAGTCGAACATCCAAGCCCAGTCATAAGGTGCTTGCCAGGGTAAAATGAACATTGTGTCTCCTTATTTGTCGCTCAAGCATAACCCCTCAACCTGATTAGCGCTTTGCTTTCATATTCCGGTTGTCGGCCGCACGACATTCCGCTAAAGTCTTCGCCCTTTCTTCACCGGCATGGGGAATTTACACAGTGTTTATTGGTTTTGACTACGGTACGGCAAACTGTTCAGTGGCCGTTATGCGCGGTGATTCGCCGCAGCTTTTAACGCTCGAAAACGGGAGCACGCTGCTGCCCTCGATGCTCTGCGCGCCAACGCGTGAATCGGTCAGTGAATGGCTGTATCGCCAGCACGACGTTCCCGCGACCGGCACGGAAACCGAAGCGCTGCTGCGCAGGGCTATCCGCTACAACCGCGAAGAAGATATCGAGGTTCAGGGCAATAGCGTCCAGTTCGGTCTCGCATCGCTGAAGCAGTACATCGATGATCCCGAAGAAGTGTACTTCGTCAAATCGCCGAAATCCTTCCTGGGCGCCAGCGGACTCAAGCCACAGCAGGTTGCGCTCTTTGAAGACCTGGTGTGCTCCATGATGCTGCACATTAAACAGCAGGCAGAATCGCAACTGTCAGACAGCATTACTCAGGCGGTGATTGGCCGTCCGATTAACTTCCAGGGCCTCGGGGGCGATGACGCTAACGAACAGGCCCAGGGCATTCTGGAACGTGCCGCACAGCGTGCCGGTTTCGCCGACGTGGTATTCCAGTATGAGCCGGTTGCGGCGGGTCTGGATTTTGAAGCCACGCTGACCGCCGAAAAACGCGTGCTGGTGGTTGATATCGGCGGCGGTACCACCGACTGTTCCTTGCTGCTGATGGGGCCGCAGTGGCGCGCCCGTCGTGAGCGTCAGGACAGCCTGCTCGGCCACAGTGGTTGCCGCGTAGGCGGTAACGATCTGGATATCGCGCTGGCGTTTAAATGCCTGATGCCGCTACTCGGCATGGGGGGCGACACTGAAAAAGGTATCGCCCTGCCGGTATTGCCATGGTGGAATGCAGTGGCGATCAACGATGTTCCGGCGCAGACCGATTTTTACAGCGCCGCCAATGGCCGCATGCTGCGTGATCTGGTGCGTGACGCCCGCGATTCGGACAAAGTAAATCTGCTGTTGAAAACCTGGCAACAGCGCCTGAGCTATCGTCTGGTGCGTAGCGCTGAAGAGAGCAAAATCGCCCTTTCCGACAAAGAAGATATCACCACCGCGCTGTCGTTCCTTAGCCCGGAACTCGCTGCGGACATCAACCAGATGGGTCTGGAAGCTGCGCTGAATCAGCCGTTAAACCGCATTCTGGAGCAGGTTCAGCTGGCACTGGAAAACGGCAATGAAAAACCTGACGTCATCTACCTGACCGGCGGTAGCGCCCGTTCCCCGCTGATCAAAAAAGCGCTGGCGCAGCAGCTGCCTGGGATTGAAATTGCCGGTGGCGATGATTTCGGCTCGGTCACGGCCGGTCTGGCGCGCTGGGCTCAGGTCATTTTTTCCTGAGTTTGCGAGCTGTCTCGTAAAGCGAGGATTGACTTTGCTGCTTTTTCGACCTACCGTTGAAGGCAAAGGGCGAGGGAGGATGACTCCCCCCTCTGGTCTCTTAGTATGCTGGCAAGCTAATGACTAAGAGCACGACCAGTATGATGACTACCTTCATCATATCCCTTTCCTTTTACAAAGCCCCAGCTTCGGTTGGGGCTTTCCCGTTTTAGCCCCGTGCTAACATCCTTATCAGCCTCAATTAACATTCAAATGTGGCCGCCGCCGACTGTAGCGTGCTCGTCACTTGCTTCGCACAAATTTTCGCCAACCCTGCGAGCAGCCTCGTAAAACCCCCGTCATTCAGACGTTTCCAGACAGTACTTCATATTTCCTCCATCTTTCCGGGGTGTTCCGTTACTAAACTAGTATCATTCCGTGAAAGTTTTCAGGACGAGATACGTATAACGATGAAAGGCAGCAATAAATCGCGTTGGTTAGTCGCGCTGGGTGTGGTGGTGATTGCAGGTGTCGCCGTGTATTTTTGGCACAACAGCGGATCGTCTGATTCCGCGTCGTCTACTGCCGCCCAGGGCCAGCATGCCGGTGGCGGTCGCCACGGCGGGCGTTTCAGTGGCGCCCTGGCTCCGGTTCAGGCGGCAACGGCCACCAGCGAAGCCGTACCTCGCTACCTGACCGGGCTCGGCACCATCACCGCGGCAAACACGGTGACGGTCCACAGCCGGGTCAACGGCCAGCTGCTGGCGCTACACTTTCAGGAAGGTCAACAGGTGAAAGCCGGGGATCTACTGGCGGAAATCGATCCGAGCCAGTTCAACGTTGCTCTCGCACAGGCCCAGGGCCAGCTGGCAAAAGATAACGCCACGCTGTCCAATGCTCGCCGCGATCTGGCTCGCTATCAGCAGCTGGTCAAAACCAATCTCGTGTCTCGTCAGGAACTCGATACCCAACAATCGTTAGTCACCGAAAGCTTAGGCACTGTGAAAGCTGATGAAGCCGCCGTCGCCAGCGCGCAATTGCAGCTCGACTGGACGCGCATCACCGCGCCGATTGACGGCCGCGTGGGCCTGAAACAGGTCGATATTGGCAACCAGATTTCCACCAGCGATACCACCGGGATTGTGGTGCTGACGCAAACTCATCCGATTGACCTGATTTTCACCCTGCCGGAAAACGACATCGCCACGGTTGTGAAAGCGCAAAAAGCCGGGCAAAACCTGACCGTCGAAGCCTGGGACCGTACCAACAAACAGAAACTAAGCAGCGGTTCGCTGCTGAGTCTGGATAACCAAATCGACGCCACCACTGGCACCATCAAGCTGAAAGCGCGCTTCAACAACATGGACGACGCGCTGTTCCCGAACCAGTTCGTTAACGCACGTCTGTTGGTGGATACCGAGCAGAACGCGGTCGTCATTCCTGCCGCTGCGCTGCAAATGGGCAACGAAGGCAACTTCGTGTGGGTGCTGAACGATGACAACAAAGTCAGCAAACACATCGTGGTGCCGGGTATTCAGGACAGCCAAAAAGTGGTTATCACCGCAGGGCTTTCCGCGGGCGATAAAGTCGTCACCGACGGTATTGACCGTCTGACCGAAGGCGCGAAAGTCGAAGTGGTTGAAGCCCACAGCGCAACCACAGAGCAAAAAACCACGGCTGAGCAAAGCGGTAAAAAAGGAGCTCGCTCCTGATGCACGTTTTACCTCCTGGCAATACGGGCGGGCCTTCCCGCCTGTTTATCCTGCGCCCGGTCGCCACCACGCTGATGATGGTGGCTATTCTGCTCGCGGGGATTATCGGCTACCGTTTTTTGCCGGTCTCCGCCCTGCCTGAAGTTGATTATCCGACCATCCAGGTGGTCACGCTGTACCCTGGCGCCAGCCCGGATGTCGTCACCTCATCCATTACCGCCCCGCTTGAGCGCCAGTTCGGGCAGATGTCCGGCCTGAAACAGATGTCCTCCCAGAGTGCAGGCGGTGCGTCCGTTGTGACGCTGCAGTTCCAGCTTGAACTGTCGCTGGACGTCGCCGAGCAGGAAGTGCAGGCCGCTATCAACGCCGCCACCAACCTGCTGCCGAGCGATTTGCCTAACCCGCCGGTGTACAGCAAGGTCAACCCGGCGGATCCGCCGATCATGACCCTCGCCGTCACCTCATCAGCCCTGCCGATGACGCAGGTTGAAGACATGGTGGAAACCCGCGTCGCGCAGAAAATTTCCCAGGTGTCCGGCGTCGGTCTGGTGACCCTCGCGGGCGGTCAGCGTCCGGCCGTGCGCGTGAAGCTGAATGCTCAGGCTATTGCGGCTCTTGGGCTGACCAGCGAAACCGTGCGCACCGCCATCACCGGCGCTAACGTCAACTCGGCGAAAGGTAGCCTCGATGGCCCAACCCGCGCGGTGACACTTTCCGCCAACGACCAGATGCAGTCCGCCGAAGAGTATCGCAAGCTGATTATCGCTTACCAAAACGGTGCGCCGGTGCGCCTGGGCGATGTGGCGACCGTTGAGCAAGGGGCAGAAAATACCTGGCTCGGCGCATGGGCCAATAAGCAGCAGGCGATTGTGATGAACGTCCAGCGTCAGCCGGGCGCAAACATTATTTCCACCGCCGACAGTATCCGTCAGATGCTGCCGCAGCTCACCAGCAGCCTGCCGAAATCGGTGCAGGTGAACGTTCTGTCTGACCGCACCAACAACATTCGCGCGTCGGTCAATGACACCCAGTTCGAGCTGATGCTGGCCATCGCCCTGGTGGTGATGATCATCTATCTGTTCCTGCGCAACGTTCCGGCGACCATTATTCCTGCCGTGGCGGTGCCGCTGTCGCTGATCGGCACCTTCGCGGTGATGGTGTTCCTCGATTTCTCAATTAACAACCTGACGCTGATGGCGCTGACCATCGCCACCGGGTTCGTGGTTGATGATGCGATCGTGGTTATCGAAAACATCTCACGCTATATCGAGAAAGGCGAAAACCCGATGGCCGCCGCGCTGAAGGGTGCGGGTGAAATCGGCTTTACCATTATCTCCCTGACCTTCTCGCTGATTGCGGTGCTTATCCCGCTGCTGTTTATGGGCGATATCGTTGGCCGTCTGTTCCGCGAATTTGCCGTTACGCTTGCCGTCGCGATATTAATTTCTGCCATTGTCTCACTGACGCTGACACCGATGATGTGTGCGCGGATGTTGAGCCACGAATCCCTGCGCAAGCAGAACCGTTTTTCTCAGGCCAGCGAACGTTTCTTTGAGCGCGTGATTGCCGCTTACGGACGGATGCTCACCAAAGTGCTCAACCACCCGTGGCTGACGCTCGGCGTGGCGCTCAGTACCCTGGCGCTGTCGATTCTGCTGTGGGTGTTTATCCCCAAAGGCTTCTTCCCGATTCAGGATAACGGCATTATTCAGGGTACCTTGCAGGCCCCGCAGTCCGCGTCGTTTGCCAGCATGGCCCAGCGGCAGGAGCAGGTTTCTGACATCATTCTGAAAGACCCGGCGGTGGAAAGTCTGACCTCATTCGTGGGCGTCGACGGCACCAACCCGGCGCTGAACAGCGCACGTCTGCAAATTAACCTTAAGCCGCTCGCTGACCGTGACGATCGCGTGCAGAAGGTGATTCGTCGTCTGCAGCACTCCATCGACCGCGTGCCGGGCATCGCGCTTTATTTGCAGCCGACGCAGGATCTCACCATCGATACCACCGTCAGCCGCACGCAGTACCAGTTCAGCCTGCAGGCCAACTCGCTCGATGCGCTCAGTGAATGGGTCCCGCAGCTGATGGCGAAACTTCAGACCTTGCCGCAGCTGGAAGACGTCAGCAGCGACTGGCAGGACAAAGGTTTGTCCGCGTACGTGAACGTTGACCGCGACAGCGCCAGCCGTCTGGGGATTAGCATGGCGGATGTCGATAACGCGCTGTATAACGCGTTTGGCCAACGGTTGATTTCCACCATTTACACCCAGTCCAACCAGTACCGCGTGGTGCTGGAACACGACATCAGCGACACGCCGGGACTGTCGGCGCTGGATAATATCCGTATCACCAGCAGCAGCGGTGGCGTTGTGCCGCTGAATACCATTGCCAAAGTTGAAGAACGTTTTGCACCACTGTCGATTAATCACCTCGACCAGTTCCCGGTGACCACGATTTCCTTCAACGTGGCGCAGGATTCCTCGCTGGGTGACGCGGTGCAGGCCATAACCGATGCTGAAAAAACGCTAAACCTGCCGACCGATATCCGCACCGAATTCCAGGGCAGCTCCCTCGCCTTCCAGGCCGCGCTGGGCAGCACCGTTTGGCTGGTGCTGGCGGCGGTGGTCGCGATGTACATCGTGCTCGGCATTTTGTATGAGAGCTTCATCCACCCGATTACCATTCTCTCGACCCTGCCGACCGCGGGCGTGGGCGCGCTGCTGGCACTGTGGGTATCGGGCAGCGAACTCGACGTCATCGCCATCATCGGGATAATCCTGCTGATAGGCATCGTGAAGAAGAATGCGATCATGATGATCGACTTTGCACTGGCCGCCGAACGTGAACAGGGAATGCCGCCGCGCGAAGCCATTTATCAGGCTTGTCTGCTGCGTTTCCGCCCGATCCTGATGACCACCCTTGCCGCACTGCTCGGCGCGCTGCCGCTGATGCTCAGCACCGGCGTCGGCGCAGAGCTGCGTCGTCCGCTGGGGGTAGGCATGGTCGGCGGTTTGCTGGTCAGCCAGGTGCTGACGCTGTTTACCACACCGGTGATTTACCTGCTGTTTGACCGCCTGTCGCTGTACCTGAAAAGCCGTTTGCCGACCCGTGAAGAGGAGGCGTAAGTGAAGTTCTTCGCCCTCTTCATTTACCGCCCGGTGGCGACGATGTTGATTTCGCTCGCCATCACCCTGTGCGGCGTGCTCGGCTTCCGGCTGCTGCCGGTCGCCCCGCTGCCGCAGGTTGATTACCCGGTGATCATGGTCAGCGCCTCGCTGCCCGGTGCCGCGCCCGAAACCATGGCCTCGTCGGTGGCAACGCCGCTTGAGCGCTCGCTCGGACGTATCGCCGGGGTCAATGAAATGACCTCCATGAGTTCGCTTGGCAGCACGCGTATCATTTTGCAGTTTGATTTTGACCGCGACATCAACGGTGCGGCGCGTGACGTGCAGGCCGCCATCAACGCGGCACAAAGCCTGCTGCCCACCGGAATGCCGAGCCGCCCGACCTATCGCAAAGCAAACCCGTCAGATGCGCCCATCATGATTTTGACGCTGACCTCAGACACCTATTCCCAGGGCCAGCTGTACGACTACGCTTCCACGCAGCTGGCGCAGACCCTCTCGCAAATCGACGGCGTGGGCGATGTGGATATTGGCGGCAGTTCTCTGCCCGCAGTGCGCGTTGACCTCAATCCACAGGCGCTGTTTAACCAGGGCGTGTCGCTGGATGACGTGCGTTCCGCTATCAGCGACGCCAACGTGCGTAACCCGCAGGGGGCGATTGAAAGCCAGGGCCAGCGCTGGCAGCTGGCGACCAACGACGAGCTGAAAACGGCGGAAGAATACAAGCCGCTGATCATTCACTACAACAACGGTTCTACGGTGCGGTTAAGCGACGTGGCCAACGTCTCGGACTCGGTGCAGGACGTACGTAACGCCGGAATGACCAACGCCAAACCGGCGATTTTGCTGATGATCCGCAAACTGCCGGAAGCCAATATTATTCAGACCGTGGACGCGATCCGCGCCCAGCTACCGGCGCTGAAAGAGACCATTCCGGCGGCTATCGATATGCAAATTGCCCAGGACCGTTCACCGACCATTCGCGCTTCGCTCGAAGAGGTGGAGCAAACGCTGGTGATTTCCGTCGGGCTGGTGATCCTGGTGGTCTTCCTGTTCCTGCGTTCGGGCCGCGCCACGATTATTCCCGCCGTGGCAGTGCCGGTTTCGCTGATCGGTACCTTCGCCGCCATGTATTTGTGTGGCTTCAGCCTCAATAACCTGTCGCTGATGGCGCTGACCATCGCCACCGGGTTTGTGGTCGATGACGCCATCGTGGTGCTGGAAAACATTTCGCGCCATCTGGAAGCGGGCATGAAGCCGTTGCAGGCCGCACTTCAGGGCAGCCGCGAAGTCGGCTTCACCGTGCTGTCGATGAGCCTGTCACTGGTGGCGGTGTTCCTGCCGCTGTTGCTGATGGGCGGGCTGCCGGGCCGTCTGCTGCGCGAATTTGCGGTCACGCTGTCGGTGGCGATTGGTATTTCGCTGGCGGTGTCGCTGACGCTTACACCAATGATGTGCGGCTGGATGCTGAAAGCGTCCCGTGGTCACGCGCCAACCCGCGATCGCGGCTTTGGCCGATTACTGGTCGCCATGCAGCGCGGTTACGGCAAATCGCTGAAATGGGTGCTCAATCACGCGCGTCTGGTCGGCGTGGTGCTGCTCGCCACCATCGCGCTGAACGTCTGGCTGTATATCTCCATTCCGAAGACCTTCTTCCCGGAGCAGGACACCGGGGTGGTGATGGGCAACATTCAGGCTGACCAGAGCATTTCGTTCCAGGCGATGCGCGGCAAACTGCAGGACTTCATGAAAATCATTCGTGAAGACAAAGCCGTGGATAACGTCACCGGCTTTACCGGCGGTTCGCGGGTCAACAGCGGGATGATGTTTATCACCCTCAAACCGCGTGGCGAGCGTAACGAAACGGCGCAACAGGTCATCGACCGCCTGCGTAAAAAACTCGCCAAAGAGCCGGGTGCGAATCTGTATTTGATGGCGGTGCAGGATATTCGCGTCGGTGGGCGTCAGGCTAATGCGGGTTATCAGTACACGCTGCTGTCGGATAATCTCGCCGACCTGCGCGAGTGGACGCCTAAAATCACCGCCGCGCTGGCGAAACTCACTGATCAGCTGGCGGACGTGAACTCCGATCAGCAGGACAGCGGGGCCGAAATGGACCTGGTTTACGACCGTGAGACCATGTCACGGCTTGGCATAAACGTCGAAGACGCCAACAGCCTGCTGAATAACGCCTTCGGCCAGCGGCAGATTTCCACGATTTATCAGCCGCTGAACCAGTACAAAGTGGTGATGGAAGTCGACCCGGTTTACACCCAGGACATCAGTGCGCTGAATCAGATGTTCGTGATTAACAGCGACGGCAAAGCCATTCCGCTCTCGTACTTCGCCAAATGGCAGCCCGCCAACGCGCCATTGTCGGTGAACCATCAGGGGCTGTCAGCGGCCTCTACGGTGTCCTTCAACCTGCCGACCGGTAAATCGTTGTCCGAAGCGAGCGACGTTATCGACAAAACCATGACTCAGCTTGGCGTGCCGTCGACTCTTCGCGGCAGCTTTGCAGGCACGGCACAGGTGTTCCAGCAGACTATGAACTCGCAGGTGATCCTGATTCTGGCGGCCATCGCCACGGTCTACATCGTACTCGGGATTTTGTATGAGAGTTACGTTCACCCACTGACCATTCTGTCGACGCTGCCTTCCGCCGGTGTCGGTGCGCTGCTGGCGCTGGAATTATTCGGCGCGCCGTTCAGCCTGATTGCGTTAATCGGTATCATGCTCTTAATAGGCATCGTGAAGAAAAACGCCATCATGATGGTCGACTTCGCCCTTGAGGCGCAGCGCAACGGTAATCTGTCGCCGGAAGAAGCCATTTTCCAGGCCTGTTTGCTGCGTTTCAGACCGATAATGATGACCACGCTGGCGGCGCTGTTTGGCGCGCTGCCACTGGTGCTTTCGGGCGGTGATGGCTCCGAATTGCGCCAGCCGCTGGGGATAACCATCGTCGGCGGCCTGGTGGTGAGTCAGCTATTAACGCTGTACACCACGCCGGTGGTGTATCTGTTCTTCGACCGTCTGCGGCTGCGTTTTACGCGTAAGAGCCAGGCCCTGGTTCAAAATGGCAAATAAAATAGCCCTAATGGGCCAGGATCTCATTCTCGTCAACCGATAACAGAGTCATTATGGAAGAGCTGCCTGCCAGCGTACGCTGGCAACTGTGGATAGTGGCGTTCGGCTTCTTTATGCAGGCGCTGGACACCACCATCGTCAATACAGCCCTGCCCTCGATGGCAAAAAGCCTCGGGGAAAGTCCGCTGCACATGCACATGGTGGTGGTCGCCTACGTGCTAACGGTGGCGGTGATGCTGCCCGCCAGCGGCTGGCTGGCGGACCGGGTCGGCGTGCGCAATATCTTTTTTACCGCTATCGTGCTGTTCACTGCGGGTTCGGTATTTTGTGCCAGCGCCAACACGCTTAACGCACTGGTGATGGCGCGCGTATTACAGGGCGTCGGCGGCGCAATGATGGTGCCGGTCGGCAGGCTGACGGTGATGAAAATCGTCCCACGCTCGCAGTACATGGCGGCGATGACCTTTGTCACCATTCCCGGCCAGGTCGGGCCATTACTCGGCCCGGCGCTCGGCGGGATCCTGGTGGAGTACGCCTCCTGGCACTGGATTTTCCTGATCAACATTCCGGTCGGCATTGTCGGGGCGATAGCCACGCTATGGCTGATGCCAAACTACACCATGCAGACCCGGCGTTTTGATATTTCAGGTTTTATTATGCTGGCGCTGGGCATGGCGACGCTAACCCTGGCGCTCGACGGGCAGCGCGGGCTGGGCATTTCATCGCTGACCCTGGCGGGGCTTATCGCCGTCGGCGCGCTGTCGCTGCTGTTTTATCTCTGGCACGCGCGCAAAAATGACAACGCGCTGTTCAGCCTCAATTTATTCAACACCCGCACCTTCTCGCTCGGGCTGACGGGCAGTTTTGCCGGACGCATCGGCAGTGGGATGTTGCCGTTTATCACCCCGGTCTTTTTGCAGATTGGCCTCGGTTTTTCACCGTTCCACGCCGGGCTGATGATGATCCCGATGGTGCTCGGCAGCATGGGCATGAAGCGCATTGTGGTGCAGGTGGTGAACCGCTTTGGCTATCGCCGGGTGCTTATCTGCGCCACGCTGGGCCTCGCGCTCATCAGCCTGCTGTTTATGACGGTCGCGCTGATGGGCTGGTACTGGCTGCTGCCGCTGGTTCTGTTCCTGCAAGGGATGATTAACTCCAGCCGCTTCTCGTCCATGAATACCCTGACCCTGAAAGATTTGCCGGATGATCTCGCCAGCAGCGGGAACAGCATGTTGTCGATGGTGATGCAGCTGTCGATGAGTATTGGCGTCACAGTGGCGGGCCTGCTGCTTGGGATGTACGGCCAGAACCATATCAGCGTCGACAGCGCGGGTTCACATCAGGTCTTTTTGTACACCTACCTCAGCATGGCGGTCATTATCGCGCTTCCGGCGTTGATTTTTGCCCGCGTGCCTGACGACATCAGCAAAAACGTCATTATTGCACGACGTAAAAGGAGCGAGCCGTGAAAATCTGGCGCCCCGGCATTACTGGAAAACTGTTCCTCGCCATTCTCACCACCTGCATCGTGTTGTTGATAAGCATGCATTGGGCGGTACGGATGAGTTTTGAACACGGCTTCATCGACTATATTAAACGCGGTAACGAACAGCGGCTGCAGATGCTGAGCGATGCCCTCGCGGAGCAGTACGCCACCCATGATAACAACTGGCAATTCCTGCGCGGCAACGATCGGTTTGTGTTTCAGCTTCTGCGCTCATTTGAACACGATGCGTCTGACGATAAGCATGGCCCCGATGTCCGAGGCGGGCCCCCAGATATGCCGCCTCATGGCTGGCGCACCCGGTTCTGGGTGGTCGATCAGCATGCAAAAGTGATGGTCGGCCCGCGCTCCCCTGTACCGCCAGACGGTACCCGACGCGGCATTCTGGTGAACGGCGTGGAAGTGGGCGCGGTCATCGCCTCCCCTGTCGAACGTTTGACCCGTAACACCGATATTAATTTCGACCGCCAACAGAAGCGCTCAAGCTGGATGATTGTGGTGCTGTCGACGCTGCTGGCGGCGCTGGCGACGTTCCCGCTGGCGCGCGGCCTGCTGGCTCCGGTCAAACGTCTGGTGGAAGGCACGCATAAGCTGGCGGCCGGGGATTTCTCGACCCGCGTGACCGCCACCGGTTCAGATGAACTGGGGCGCCTGGGCCAGGATTTTAACCAGCTCGCCAGCACGCTGGAGCGCAATCAGCAAATGCGCCGTGACTTTATGGCCGATATTTCCCACGAGCTGCGCACCCCGCTGGCGGTGTTACGCGGTGAGCTGGAGGCGATTCAGGACGGCGTGCGCAAATTCACCCCGGACTCCGTAGCCTCGTTGCAGGCGGAAGTCGGCACCCTGACCAAACTGGTCGACGACTTGCATCAGCTTTCTATGTCCGACGAAGGCGCGCTGGCCTACCAGAAAACCTCCGTCGATATTATCTCTTTGCTGGAAATGGCCGCAGGGGCCTTCCGCGAACGCTTCGCCAGCCGTGGACTGCAAATCAGTCTCAGGCTGCCGGAGAGCGCCACTGTATTCGGCGACCGCGACCGGTTGATGCAGCTGTTTAACAACCTGCTGGAAAACAGCCTGCGCTACACCGACAGCGGTGGACAGCTGCACATTTCAGCCGAAAAATCCGCGCATAACCTGACCCTGGCCTTTGCCGACAGCGCGCCGGGCGTCACCGACGACCAGCTGGCGATGCTCTGCGAACGCTTCTACCGCACCGAAGGCTCGCGCAACCGGGCCAGCGGCGGCTCAGGATTAGGCCTGGCGATTTGCGTCAATATCGTCGCCGCACACGGCGGCACACTGAGCGCCGGGCATTCGCCTTTTGGCGGGGTAAGCATTAAAGTAGAACTCCCTCTGGACCGCGATTTACCAGGAGCCGTATGACCGAATTACCGATTGATGATAAAACCCCACGCATCCTGATTGTCGAGGACGAACCCAAGCTGGGACAGCTGCTGATTGATTATCTGCTGGCGGCCAACTACGCGCCGACGCTGATTAATCACGGCGACAAAGTACTGAGCTATGTACATCAAACCCCGCCGGATCTGATTCTGCTGGATTTGATGCTGCCGGGCACCGACGGCCTGACGCTGTGCCGCGAAATCCGCCGTTTCTCCGAAGTGCCGATTGTGATGGTCACCGCCAAAATCGAAGAAATCGACCGTCTGCTGGGGCTGGAAATCGGCGCGGATGATTACATCTGCAAACCGTACAGCCCGCGTGAAGTGGTGGCGCGTGTGAAAACGATCCTGCGCCGCTGCCGTCCGCACCGCGAGCTGCAGGCCATGGACGCCGAAAGCCCGCTGATTGTCGATGAGAGCCGCTTCCAGGCCTCATGGCGCAACAAGCTGCTGGACCTCACGCCCGCCGAGTTCCGCCTGCTGAAAACGCTGTCGCAGGAGCCGGGCAAAGTATTCTCACGCGAACAGCTGCTGAACCATCTGTACGATGATTACCGCGTGGTCACCGACCGCACCATCGACAGCCACATTAAAAACCTGCGTCGTAAGCTCGAAGCACAGGACGCCGAGCAGTCATTCATTCGCGCGGTGTATGGTGTTGGCTACCGTTGGGAAGCGGATTCCTGCCGTCTGACGTAACGCGCAGCTACGGCGCCTCGCCTGAGCTGGCCGTCCCTTTAGGCCAGTGCAAGCGAAGCGCCACGCGGCATTCCCTGACACGCAAAGGTTTACTCCCCTCCCCCGCAGCGCTACAATTCCCGCCCTTAATGTAGGGGAACCTCCCCGATCGCTTCCCCGCGAAGCGAGTCTGACCTGTCATCAGAACGAGAAAATCATGTTTAAACCGGAACTCCTCTCCCCGGCGGGAACGCTTAAAAATATGCGTTACGCTTTCGCCTATGGTGCCGATGCGGTCTACGCCGGCCAGCCGCGTTACTCACTGCGTGTGCGCAATAACGAATTCAATCACGAGAATTTGCAGCAGGGCATCAACGAAGCCCATGAGCTCGGTAAAAAATTCTACGTGGTGGTCAACATTGCGCCGCACAACGCCAAGCTGAAAACCTTCATTCGCGATTTGCAGCCCGTTGTGGATATGGGGCCGGACGCGCTGATCATGTCCGATCCGGGCCTGATTATGCTGGTACGTGAGCATTTCCCGCAGATGGACGTGCATCTTTCCGTGCAGGCCAACGCCGTTAACTGGGCGACGGTCAAATTCTGGAAGCAGATGGGCCTGACTCGCGTGATCCTTTCCCGCGAACTGTCGCTGGAAGAAATCGAAGAAATTCGCGCACAGGTTCCGGAAATGGAACTCGAAATCTTCGTTCACGGCGCGCTGTGCATGGCCTATTCCGGCCGCTGCCTGCTGTCGGGCTACATCAACAAACGCGACCCGAACCAGGGCACCTGCACCAACGCCTGCCGCTGGGAATATAACGTTCAGGAAGGCAAAGAGGACGACATCGGCAACATCGTGCATAAGCACGAGCCCATCCCGGTGAAAAATGTCGAGCCAACGCTTGGCGAAGGCCAGCCAACTGACAGCGTATTTATGCTGGAAGAAGCGCAGCGTCCGGGCGAATACATGACCGCGTTCGAAGACGAGCACGGCACCTATATCATGAATTCCAAAGACCTGCGTGCCGTGGCGCACGTGGAACGTCTGACGCAAATGGGCGTGCATTCCCTGAAAATTGAAGGCCGCACCAAATCCTATTACTACTGCGCCCGCACCGCCCAGGTATACCGTAAAGCCATCGACGATGCCGCCGCAGGCAAACCGTTCGACGCTTCGCTGCTGGAAACCCTCGAAGGGCTGGCACATCGCGGTTACACCGAAGGCTTCCTGCGTCGTCACACCCACGACAGCTACCAGAATTACGAATACGGTTTCTCCGTTTCCGAACGCCAGCAGTTTGTCGGTGAATTTACCGGGGAGCGCAAAGGCAGCCTCGCGGCCGTCGCGGTGAAGAATAAGTTCCTCAAAGGCGACAACCTTGAGCTGATGACGCCGCAGGGCAACATCAATTTCACCCTCGAACACATGGAAACCAACAAAGGACAGCCGACCGACGTCGCGCCTGGCGATGGTCACACCGTGTGGATCCCGGTGCCAGAAGAGATTGCGCTGGAATATGCTCTGCTGATGCGCAATTTTGACGGGCAGAACACCCGAAATCCGATGTTGAAGTAGCTCAGAACGGTTATTTTTTCGGTAGGGAAAAATCTTAGAAACGGATCACATACCGCTTCGCTTGATGCGGGTATTATCCAAAGCGCTGAAAAACATAACCCATAAATGCTAGCTGTACCAGATACCACCTCCTTAGCCTGCGTAATCTCCATTACGCGGGCTTATTTTTTTGTTCAGAGTACGTCTTAATCCTCCAACCACGAATCAGTCCGTAATAAAAAATTTTGCACCTGTCGTCGTACTGGACTGATGTGGCTCCGCGTTATCACCTACCCGATAACTCATCCCTGGCGTTAAAGTGAGTTTACGGCCATCTTCGAGCAGTGTTTTGGTAATCCCCCCATGCAGAAGAGGACAGGATGAGGCGATAGCCGAGATCGCCTCGATCCATTTCGGTTAATTACGCCGGTTCAACTGCATTTAGACGCACCAGTTGCAATGGCTCGGCCAACAGCTGATCCATCTGCTGCACAAACGCCTGAAAATGTGGCAGTGCAACATGGGCATCAAGTGCTTCCTGCCCTTTCCAGGACTCACGCATGTAAAATACATCCGGCGTTTCCTGGAGCTGAAACAAGGCATAATCCAGGCAGCCCTCTTCCTTGCGGGTGGGTAAAATCAATACCTGCAACGCAGACTTCAGATCCTCGCTTTTACCCTCTTTTGCTTTTAGCACTGCAATGATCGACAGCGTATTATCAAACATGGTTAGCATTCCGTTAAAATTTCACTGAACTCAAGGCGCGAGCGAGTTGCCCATGACGATTCATCTATGATTTCTTATGTGATCAGAAGCCTTCAAGCACGATTTTGCCGACCGCGCGGTTGGTTTCAATTAATTCATGAGCACGCTTCAGGTTTGCCGCGTTAATAGTGCCGAAATGTTCCCCGAGGGTCGTTTTCAGTACGCCCTGGTCAATCAACGTGGCTACTCGGGTTAACAAACGGTTCTGCTCAATGATATCGCTGGTTTCAAACATGGAACGCGTAAACATAAATTCCCAGTGCAGAGAGATACTCTTCACTTTCAACGGACGCGCATCCAGCGTTTCAGGATCGTCAATCAGTGCCAGTTTTCCCTGCGGGGCCAGCACGTCAATCAGTTGGCTATAATGCTGTTCAGTGTGATTCAGACTGGCGACATGGGTGACATTTTTCACCCCCACGCGCGCCAGCTCTTCTGCCAAAGGTTTGCTATGGTCGATAACATGGTGTGCACCTAATTCTGCAACCCATTTCTGACTTTGCGGGCGCGATGCGGTACCGATAACGGTGATATTGGTGAGCTTGCGCGCTAACTGCGTCAGGATCGAACCCACGCCACCCGCTGCGCCGACAATCAGCAAGACATCATTTTCATTACCCTTTTCTGCAATACCCAGACGGTCGAACAGCATCTCCCAGGCAGTAATTGCCGTTAAAGGCAGCGCCGCTGCGGAAGCGTTGTCAATGGAGGTCGGTTTCAGCGCGGCAATACGTTCATCCACAAGCTGGAATTCACTGTTGCTTCCAGGTCGAGTCAACGAACCGGCATACCACACTTCGTCACCTGGCTTAAACAGCGTGACGGCTTCCCCCGTTGCTACCACTATGCCCACGGCATCCCAACCCAGAATACGCGGTTGGTCAGCGTTAAAACCGGCGCGGACTTTAGTATCCACCGGGTTTACCGATATAGCTTTTACTTCCACCAGCAAATCATGCCCTGTGGCAACAGGCTCAGGTAATGTAATCTCACTTAAAAATTCCAGATTGTTGCCAGCCTGCGCGGCCTGAGTAATAGCGATAGCTTTCATGAGGGTGCTCCTGGGATTAAAGGGTTCATCATGTGAATGAACTCATCATACAAGGAATAACGATGGCGAATACCGGGCCATAGAAAACAACACTTATACTCCGGGAGTTAAAATGTTTAATCATATGGAATACGCGTTCACCCCGCTATTCCAGGCCGGACGCCTGAACTCCGGATAAATACTTGTCTGCCCTCAACAAGCGAAGTATTCTTCCCCGGCATCTGCAAAATCAGGTGCCGGGCTTGACCTCCTGAACAACCTTAGTGACGACACAATGGCGCGTCTGCGCCTTTTTTTGTGTCGTGCGCACGGCTACACTCCAATGGTGGGCCGGGTGGGGGCGTCGCAAGACGCGCCGGTGTCACTAAGGCCGGTAAGGTCAACCCCGCCCGGTCCGCCACCCGTGAGATTGACCTCTCCGCTGGCGGCATGAAGCTGTTACTTAGTGGAGTTCAACCTATGACAACCCTCCTTACCCCAGACTGCGATTTACTGACCTTCCCTTTTACTGCCGCAACGGATTTTACCGATCTGGCCGACTGCTGTGACCGCTTCGCTGAAACCCTGATGGAATGTGACGATGACGTGTACAGGATGGCCCTGTTAGGCCGACTGAGCGCCTGTCTGGCATTGCTTGGTCCGACGCTGCACGACCCTATCCCGCCCCATCTGATTGCGCGTTTTACGGTCGAGTCGCTGCCTGAAACACAAGCATTTTTCGAACCCGATGCGCAGGCGCTGTGCGACTACTGCCAGTCGCTGACGCAGATGTTGTGCCAGCAGTCGTTGCTGCCAGAAATGGAAAAAACGCTGAGAGGATTGTTGTGTGAACTGGTGTGGATGTTCGCGGGAGACTTGAAGGCGCCGCGCTGGTCAACGGCGCATTGATAACACCATGCCCGGTGGCGCGACGCTGACCGGGCCTACTGCAGCTGCCAGGCCACCGGGTCAACAAAGGGCTTAAATCTTCTCCTGATTAACGCGTGCCGATAACGCCTGGTGACTCTCTTTACGCTCACTGTAACGGTCTGCCAAATACTCTTTATGCCCTTTGAGTAACAACGTGACCTTAAATAATTCTTCGGCGACATCGACGATTCGATCGTACCAGGAGGAGGGTTTCATCCGCCCTTCATCATCGAACTCCTGCCAGGCTTTTGCCACGGAGGATTGATTCGGGATAGTGAACATACGCATCCAGCGCCCCAAAATACGCATCTGATTGACAGCGTTAAATGACTGCGACCCGCCACAAACCTGCATGACCGCCAGCGTTTTGCCCTGAGAGGGACGAACTGCGCCTTCACTTAGCGGGATCCAGTCAATCTGAGCTTTCATGACCGAGCTCATCGCCCCGTGTCGTTCCGGTGAACTCCAGATCATTCCATCACTCCAACGCACCAGTTCACGAAGCTCTGTGACTTTTGGGTGCGTTTCCGGTGCATCGTCCGGCAGCGGCAAACCTGAAGGATTAAACGTTTTTACGTCAGCGCCCATTGCCGTTAATAACCGCCCCGCCTCTTCGGCCGCAAGCCGGCTGTAGGAACGCTCCCTTACCGAACCATACAGGATTAGGATACGCGGCGGCTCCTGCATCTGCAGTCGTTCCGCAATCTGTTGATCAACGCACTCAGCGTTCAGTGCCGGAAAGTTTTCCATTTTTGATTCCTTCATCTGAATATGATGATTTAAAACCTATCACATATGAATTATCATATATGAAGTTTAAATGCACTGAGACTAAAAATGCTACTACCTGTTCAGCTTTTCAAAGTTCTGTCAGATGACACCCGGCTGGCCATCATCATGCTGCTGAGAGAATCCGGAGAACTGTGCGTCTGTGACATCTGCGGTGCGACGTCGGGATCACAGCCTAAAATATCCCGACACATGGCTATTCTACGTGATTACGAGCTAGTTCTGGATCGTCGTGAAGGCAAGTGGGTTTACTATCGACTCTCGCCACACATGCCTGCATGGGCGGCAGAAACCATTACCACAGCCTGGCAATGCATGCGGGAAGATGTCCGCGAATGGCTGGCGAAGGCGGGCTCAGCATCTTGCTAAACCGCGCAAAACACATCCACCAAAACATATGCGACTGGGTATGAAATGTTATTGGCAGGGAGTATTTTTTTACTGACGCTGACTCTGGTTATCTGGCAACCGAAAGGCTTGAGTATTGGCTGGAGCGCGAGCATCGGGGCTGTCCTCGCGCTGGCATTCGGCGTTATTCAACTCGGCGATATTCCGGTGGTCTGGAATATCGTCTGGAACGCGACGGCGACCTTTATCGCGGTGATTATTATCAGCCTGCTGCTCGACGAATCGGGCTTCTTTGAATGGGCGGCCCTGCACGTTTCTCGCTGGGGACGCGGGCGCGGGCAGCTACTTTTTACCTGGATTGTTTTACTGGGTGCGACGGTTGCCGCACTGTTTGCCAACGACGGTGCGGCGCTCATTCTGACACCCATCGTCATAGCCATGCTGTTCGCGCTGGGGTTCAGCAAAGGCACGATGCTGGCCTTTGTCATGGCCGCCGGGTTTATCGCCGATACCGCCAGCCTGCCACTCATTGTGTCGAACCTGGTCAATATCGTCTCTGCGGACTTCTTCCGCATTGGTTTTACGGAATATGCGTCAGTCATGGTTTCCGTAGATATGGCCGCCATTATTGCCACGCTGATCATGCTGCATCTGTTCTTTCGCAAAGACATTCCGGCGACGTACAACATTGCCTTGCTGAAAGAGCCCGCCAGCGCGATTAAAGACCCGGCTACGTTCAAAGCAGGCTGGGTTGTTCTGCTCCTGCTGCTTGTCGGTTTCTTTGTACTTGAGCCGCTGGGGATCCCCGTCAGCGCAATTGCCGCCGTTGGCGCTGCTGTCCTGTTTGCCGTAGCGAAAAAAGGTCACGCTATCAATACTGGCAAGGTATTGCGCGGCGCACCGTGGCAGATTGTGATCTTTTCTCTTGGCATGTACCTGGTGGTCTACGGTCTGAGAAACGCCGGGCTTACGGATTATCTTTCCGGGGTACTGAATATGCTTGCCGGGAAAGGACTCTGGGCCGCCACCTTTGGGACCGGTTTCCTGACCGCATTCCTTTCATCAATCATGAACAATATGCCAACCGTGTTGATTGGCGCGCTATCGATTGATGGCAGCACCGCGACTGGTGTCATCAAAGAGGCGATGGTGTATGCCAACGTGATTGGCTGCGATTTAGGTCCCAAAATTACGCCGATTGGCAGCCTGGCCACCCTGCTGTGGCTTCACGTTCTGACGCAGAAAAATATGACCATCAGCTGGGGGGACTATTTCCGCACTGGCATTGTCATGACGTTACCCGTGCTGTTTGTCACGCTGGCCGCTCTGGTGCTGCGGCTCTCTGTCACACCGTAATGAGAGATTAAAATGAGCAACATCACTATTTACCACAACCCGGAATGCGGTACGTCGCGTAATACGCTGGAGATGATTCGCAATAGTGGAAACGAACCCACCATCATTTACTATCTCGATACCCCTCCCTCTCATGACGAGTTAGTAAAACTGATTGCCGATATGGGGATTACGGTTCAGGCGTTGCTGCGGAAAAACGTAGAGCCTTACGAACAGCTTGGTCTGGCTGGCGGGCAATTTACCGACGAGCAGCTGATTACCTTTATGCTCCAGTATCCCATCCTGATTAATCGCCCAATTGTGGTCACGCCGATGGGAACCCGACTGTGCAGACCGTCCGAAGTGGTACTGGATATTCTTCCGGAACCACAAAAAAGGGTATTCAGCAAAGAAGACGGTGAAAAAGTGGTGGATAACGAAGGGAAGCGACTCATTTAGCGCCGACCGATTGCGTCGTGATGCAGGTTCAGAAATGCATCACGACGCCTGTTAATTCAGCCTGGTCTCATGCACAACTCCAGATCATAAGGTACACTTTTTATCATGTTGAATAATTTGGATAAAACGGATGACTGACTTTCCACCCAGCATGTTGATCTTAAATGGCAAAGGAGCCGGAAACCCGGAGCTGCGTGAAGCCATCACCCAGCTGCGCGACGAAGGCGTGGAAATCCATGTCCGCGTCACCTGGGAGAAAGGCGATGCGGCGCGCTATCTGGACGAAGCCTGTGAGTCAGGCGTGGCGACAGTCATCGCGGGTGGTGGCGACGGTACCATTAATGAAGTCGCGACCGCGATTATCCATTGCAAACACAGCCACATTCCGGCGCTTGGCCTTCTGCCGCTCGGCACCGCCAACGATTTTGCCACCAGCGTTGGCGTACCCGATGAATTGAGCAAAGCCCTGAAACTGGCGATCGCCGGGAACGCGACTGAAATTGATATCGCCCAGGTCAACGATAGAACCTGCTTTATCAACATGGCGACTGGCGGTTTTGGCACGCGCATCACCAGTGAAACGCCGGAAAAACTGAAAGCCGCGCTCGGCGGCGTGTCGTATCTGATCCATGGTTTGATGCGAATGGACACCCTGAAAGCCGACCGCTGCGAAATTCGTGGCGAAGGTTTTTACTGGCAGGGCGACGCGCTGGTGATTGGCATCGGTAACGGGCGTCAGGCCGGTGGCGGGCAGCAGCTTTGCCCGGAAGCGTTAATCAACGACGGCCTGCTGCACCTGCGCATTTTCACCGGCGAGGAACTGCTGCCCGCGCTGTTCTCCACCCTCTCGCGCCCGGAAGAAAATCCGAACCTGATAGACGGCGTGTCGTCGTGGTTTGAAATCACTGCGCCGCACGACATCACCTTTAATCTCGACGGCGAACCCAAAACGGGCCGCGATTTCCGCATAGAAATTCTGCCCAACGCCCTGCGCTGTCGTCTGCCGCCGGGCTGCCCGTTATTGCGCTGACAAAAAAGCCTCCCGATGTCTGGAGGCTTTTTATTCAGGGGGTTATCAGGCAATCGTCACTTTTTCGTCAAGATAGACATCCTGCACGGAGTTAATCAACTTCACGCCGTCAGCCATCGATTTCTTGAAGGCTTTACGGCCGAGGATCAGCCCCATCCCGCCCGCGCGTTTGTTGATAACCGCGGTACGAACGGCGTCGACCTGATCGTTATCACCAGCGGCACCGCCGGAGTTAATCAGGCCCGCGCGACCCATATAGCAGTTCGCCAGCTGGTAACGCACCAGATCGATTGGATTGTCGGTAGTGAGTTTGCTGTACACGCGTTCGTCGGTATAGCCGAAATTCACCGCTTTGTAGCCACCGTTATTTTCCGCCATTTTCTGCTTCACGATATCCGCACCGATGGTGGCCGCCAGATGGTTGGCCTGACCGGTTAAATCCGCAGAAACGTGGTAATCCACGCCGTCTTTTTTGAAGCCGGAATTACGCAGATACGCCCACAGCACGGTCACCATGCCGAGTTCATGCGCACGCTCAAAGGCCGCAGAAATCTCTTCAATCTGTCGACGCGATTCTTCGGAACCGAAATAAATGGTCGCCCCTACCGCCACCGCGCCCATGTTGAACGCCTGCTCTACGCTGGCGTACAGCGTCTGGTCGAAGGTATTCGGGTAGCTCAGCGTCTCGTTGTGATTCAGCTTCACGAGGAACGGAATTCGGTGCGCGTAACGGCGCGATACGCTCGCCAGCACGCCATAGGTTGAGGCCACGCAGTTACAGCCCGCTTCAATCGCCAGCTCAACAATGTTTTTTGGGTCGAAATAGAGCGGATTTGCAGCAAACGATGCGCCCGCCGAGTGCTCAACACCCTGGTCTACCGGTAAAATAGAGAGATAGCCGGTGCCCGCCAGACGCCCGGTGTTATACAGAGTCTGCATGTTTCGCAGTACGGCTGGGGGACGGTTGTTGTCAATCATCACGCGATCGACGTAATCGGAACCGGGAAGATGGAGCTGCCCGGACGGAATGGTCATACAACGATGCTGTAAAAGGCTGTCGGCGTCTTTGCCAAGAAACTGCGCAATATCAGTCATAGCGATAACTCCCGTAAGTGCCAGCCAGGCTGGCATTGAATGTCCTGTGCCTGTTTTTCAGGCAACATTAAGCCTGGTCTCCTGAGGCATATTTTTCCAGCGTATTCGTGCCTTTTAAGCACATTCCGCTGGCTCGATTCAGGTGTGGAAAAGTGTTAAGTCGCTCAAGGAAACACCTCAAAGGTATTTAAAAGGTATTATTAAATGGTAGTGTGCAGGCGTACCTTACCTGTCATGAAGGATTTAAAGATGAAAACTACAGTAAAGCTGTCATTCATGATGTTCGTGGAGTGGTTTATCTGGGGCGCGTGGTTTGTGCCGCTGTGGCTATGGCTGAGCAAAAACGGCTTTAGCGCCGGAGAAATCGGCTGGTCCTACGCCTGTACCGCCATCGCCGCGATCCTCTCACCTATTCTCGTCGGCTCGCTGACGGACCGCTTCTTCCCGGCGCAAAAAGTACTGGCGGTGCTGATGTTCGCCGGGGCGATTTTGATGTTCTTCGCCGCGCAGCAGACAACGTTCAACGGCTTCTTCCCGCTGCTGCTGGGCTACTCGCTGACCTATATGCCAACCATCGCCCTGACCAACAGCATCGCGTTTTCTCACGTGCCGGACGTCGAACGCGACTTCCCACGCATTCGCGTGATGGGTACCGTCGGCTGGATTGCCTCAGGCCTGGTGTGCGGTTTCCTGCCGCAGATGATGGGCTACAACGACATTTCACCGACCAGCATTCCGCTGCTGATCACCGCCGCGAGCTCTGCGTTACTGGGCGTTTTCGCGCTGTTCCTGCCGAATACGCCGCCGAAAAGCACCGGCAAAATGAGCCTGAAAGTGATGCTTGGATTAGACGCGCTGGTGCTGCTGCGCGACAAAAATTTCCTCGTCTTTTTCTTCTGCTCGTTCCTGTTCGCGATGCCGCTGGCGTTCTACTACATCTTCGCCAACGGCTATCTGACCGAAGTCGGGATGCACAACGCCACCGGGTGGATGACGCTCGGCCAGTTTTCCGAAATCTTCTTTATGCTGGCGCTGCCGTTCTTCATAAAGCGTTTTGGTATTAAAAAGGTATTGTTACTGGGTCTGGTGACGGCGGCCATTCGTTACGGCTTCTTCGTCTACGGCAGCGCAGAACAATACTTTACCTACGGCCTGCTTTTCCTCGGAATTCTGCTGCACGGCGTGAGCTACGATTTTTACTACGTCACCGCGTATATCTACGTCGACAAAAAATCCCCGGTTCACATGCGCACCGCCGCACAGGGGCTGATTACCCTCTGCTGTCAGGGCTTCGGCAGCCTGCTCGGCTACCGTCTCGGCGGCGTGATGATGGAAAAAATGTTCGCCTACAAGACGCCCGTCAATGGGCTGACCTTTAACTGGGCAGGCATGTGGACCTTCGGCGCAATCATGATCGCGGTGATTGCCGTGCTGTTTATGCTGTTCTTCCGCGAATCGGACAAAGACATTACCGCCATCCACGTCGACAACGACGAACGCGACATGGCGATGACACATGAGGAAGTGAAATGAAATACCAACGAATTCTTGGGGCCCTGTACGGTCAGGCGTTAGGCGATGCGATGGGGATGCCCTCTGAACTGTGGCCTCGCTCCCGCGTGAAGGCACACTTTGGCTGGATCGACCGTTTTCTCGATGGCCCGGCGGAGAACAACGCCGCCTGTTATTTCAAACGCGCGGAGTTTACCGACGACACGTCGATGGCGCTGTGTCTGGCGGATGCACTGATCGAATGCGACGGCGACATTGTTCCGGACGTGATTGGCCGCCACATTCTGGCATGGGCGGAAGGCTTCGATGCCTTCAACAAAAACGTGCTCGGCCCGACCTCAAAAATCGCACTGAACGCCATTCGTGACGGCAAACCGGTGAGCGAACTGGAAAACAACGGCGTGACCAACGGCGCGGCAATGCGCGTTTCACCGCTTGGCTGCGTGTTACCTCCCGCCTGTCTCGACACCTTTATTGATGACATTGCGCTGGCCTCAAGCCCGACGCATAAATCCGATTTAGCGATTGCCGGAGCGACGGTGATCGGCTGGGCTGTTTCCCGCGCCGTGGACGGTGAGAGCTGGAAAAACATTGTCGATGCTCTGCCCGCCGTTGCCCGTCAGGCACAGGAAAAACGCGTCACCACCTTCAACGCGTCGCTGGCCATGCGTATCGAACTTGCGCTGAAAACTGTTCGTGAAGCGCACGGTGTGGAATCGGCCAGCGAACAGCTTTATCAGCTGGTCGGGGCGGGCACCAGCACCATCGAATCGGTCGCCTGTGCGGTGGCGATGGTCGAACTGGCACAAACGGATCCGAACCGCTGCGCCATGTTATGCGCCAACCTCGGCGGCGACACCGATACCATCGGCGCGATGGCGACGGCGATTTGCGGCGCGCTGCACGGCATTGACGGCATCGACCCGGCGCTGAAACAGGAACTCGACGACGTAAATCAGCTGGACTTTGGCCGCTACGCCACGGCCCTGCTGGGCTATCGTCAACGGCGGGAGGAAGCATGCTAAGCGACACACTGCGCAAGCTTCGCCAGCAGCGCCCGGTGACGGTCATCGGCTCGGCGGTGATTGACGTCATCGCCGACGCCTATGCCCTGCCGTGGCGCGGCTGCGATATCGAATTACAACAGCAAAGCGTCAATATTGGCGGCTGCGCGCTGAACGTCGCCGTGGCGCTGAAACGTCTGGGCATTGACGCCTGTAACGCCCTGCCGCTCGGCCAGGGCGTGTGGGCCGACATCGTGCGCAACAATCTTTCCCGCCAGGGCATTAGCAGCATTATCGACACCGACAAAGGCGATAACGGCTGGTGTCTGGCGCTGGTCGAGCCGGACGGCGAACGCACGTTTATGTCGTTCACCGGGGTGGAAAATGCCTGGAATGACGACTGGCTGGCGCGTCTGCCGCGTGACGCAAACGGGCTGGTGTATCTTTCCGGTTATCAGCTCACCGCCCCCTGCGCTGAGTTGCTGATTAGCTGGCTGGAATCGATGCCCGGCGTGACGGCGCTGATTGATTTCGGACCGCGCATTGCCGATGTGCCTGCGCAACTGTTCGCGCGGATCATGGCCTGTCAGCCAATTATTACCCTCAACCGTCAGGAAGCGGAGATTGTCGCCGAACAGCAGCAGCTGTCGAAGGACATCAGCGAATTGGGCAAAGCCTGGCTTGCGCGCTGGAATGCGCCACTGATTGTGCGACAGGATAAAGACGGGGCATGGTATTTCAGTGCCGAAAAATGTGGGCAAGCGCAGGCGTTTCCGACGACGGTGGTCGACACCATCGGCGCGGGCGACAGCCATGCCGGCGGCGTGCTGGCGGGGTTATCCGCAGGCTGGTCGCTGGCCGACGCGGTGACGCTCGGTAACGCGGTGGCGTCGTGGGTGGTCAGCCACCGGGGCGGTGACTGCGCGCCTTCGCGCGAGGAATTACTCCTCGCACACAAACACGTATAAATCGCTGCGGCAGTAGCTGATGCTGTATTCAATCGGCCGCTGCTGCTGATCCAGCGCCACCTGTTTGATCACCAGCACCGGGATTTTGTCATCCATTTTGATGTGCGACTGAAACTCAGCGTCCGGCATCCGGGCGCTGACTCGCGAGCGGGTCCGCTGTGGGAAAATATGCTGGCTGCGAAAGTAGTCATACAGCGATATACCGATGTCATCGGCGTCGGCAATGAGGTGCGATGGCACCCACGACTCTTCAATCGACACCGCTTCTTCATCCACGTAACGAATACGCTTGAGCAAAAACACCTCGCTTTTCGGCGCCAGCGCCAATTGTTCGGCCACCTCCGCTGGGCATTCAACTACCCGTTTGTTGACCCACAGCGTGTCCGGTTTTTTGCCGCGCACCACCACCTGCTGAGAAAACCCCCGCGCTTCCTTCAGCGAGTATTCAAAGATGTTGTTGATTTGCGTCCCGTAGCCGCGGGCGCGCGTCACCACGCCTTCGTCTTCCAGGGTTTGCATCGCCTTGCGCACGGTAATACGCGAAACGCCGGTCAGCTGGCTGAGGTCGCGCTCACCGGGCAGAATATTGCCATGCTCAAGCCAACCGCTGCGCACCGCGTTCTTTACCGTTTCGGCAAATTTCAGGTACAGCGGCGTATTATCGGCGGCGGCGATGCGCTCGTTCAGTTGGGCGAGAAGCCGGGTATGCGCTTGTTCCATCTCTGGTTTTCCTGACAGACAGTTTCAGCCAGTATACTACCACCACGCGTGAAAATGATGCACCGGGCCAATTCCGTGACCGACCTCCAGAGAATCCGCCGCGGAAAGCGCCGCCGACAACCAGCGCTTGGCTTCAGGCACCGTTTCCAGCCAGTTTGCGTGGCGCGGGCGCAGCGCCGCTAACGCCGCCGACAGCGTGCAGCCGGTGCCGTGAGTATTTTTGGTCTGCACGCGCGGCGCGGTGAACCGTGTTTCTCCCTCAGCGGTAAACAGCCAGTCCGGGCTTTCAGCATCATCCAGATGCCCGCCTTTCATCAGCACCGCTTCGCATCCCAGCGCCCTCAGCGCGCGGCCCTGCTCGAGCATTTCGCGTTCGTTTTGCGCGTGCGGCGCTTCCAGCAGCGCGGCGGCCTCCGGCAAATTTGGCGTAATCAGTGAAACCTGCGGTAAAAGTCGGCTGCGCAACGTGGCGACCGCCGAGGCAGACAACAGCGGATCGCCGCTTTTTGCCAGCATGACGGTGTCGAGCACCACGTTTTCGATGCGATAGCGCGCCAGGCGTTCCGCAACGGCTTCCACGATATCCGTTTCCGCCAGCATCCCGATTTTGGTGGTGTCGATACGCACGTCGCTGAGCACCGAATCCAGCTGAGCAGCGACAAAATCAGGTTCGATCCGATAAACCGACTGCACGCCTCGCGTATTCTGCGCCACCAGCGCCGTCACGACCGAACAGCCGTAAGCGCCCAGCGCAGAGAAAGTTTTCAGATCTGCCTGAATCCCTGCCCCGCCGCTCGGGTCGGTTCCGGCGATGGTGAGTGCGTTAATCCGTTTCATGGCTGGCCCTCCGCGTAAAGCGCGTCGAGGAAGGCGGCGACAAAACTGCCCGGTCCGCGACTGTTTTCCGTCGCCACGCGCCCGGCGCGTTTCATCATGCCGCAGGCGGCAGCCACGTTATCCAGTGCATCGCCCGGCAGCGCACAGCACGCGGCGACCACGGCCGAAAGCGCGCAGCCGGTGCCGACCACCCGCGTCATTAACGCATCACCGCCGGTGATCATCAGCGTCCGGCGCCCGTCGGTGACGTAATCCACTTCACCGGTGACCGCGACCAGAGTTGAATATTGACGCGCCAGCGCCTGGGCCGCCGGCAATGCGGCGACGGCAGTGTCGGTGGTATCGACCCCGCGTCCACCGTGGCTCATGCCCGCCAGCGCCATGATTTCAGAGGCGTTGCCCCGAATAGCCGCCGGACGCAGCGCCAACAGCTGCTGACAAAATTCAGTCCGAAAACTCAGCGCACCGACCGCTACCGGGTCCAGCGTCCAGGGCGTGTTATTGGCGTTGGCACTGTCGACGGCTAAACGCATGGCGTGCGCGCGTTCCTGGGTCAGCGTACCGACATTAATCAGCAGCGCATCAGCGAGAGCGGCAAACTGTGGGGCTTCCTGGGCATCAATCACCATCGCCGGAGATGCGCCCAGCGCCAGCAAAACATTGGCGGTGAAGGTTTGCACCACGTCATTGGTCATGCAGTGAACGAGTGGCGAACGGTCGCGTAAAAGGTGTGAAGTGTGCGCGAGCTGCGCAGAATTTAGCAGGTCAGGTTGCATGGTACGCTCCTGCCAGTCGGTAAGAAGCGATACCCTGCGAGGGTTTCTGACTTCCCTACGCTGGCATTATCCAGATCAAGTTATTCAGCATTACATCACTGAGTGTCAGTAGGTATCAAAAAGAACATATAACTATGAAAATAAACATATTTTAAATCCAAGTCAATCTCATTAAAAATCTTACAATCTCATGGGGATTTTGGTACATTTTGGGTACATAGAAAAAAGTGGATTATGCCAATGCTAAAAACAAAAACCGATGTTCAACGATTCTCAGTTCCTGAAAACAAGAACATGAAAAAGGAGAATGTGTTCAACAACGGTCTGACAGGTTTGTATCTGGTTGCTCGCCGTAATCCATCTGGCACCATTACCAAAAGCTGGAGATACATCGCTTCTGGATATGATATTACCTTAGGTACTTTTCCTGCGTATAGCCTGGAAGATGCCCGGCAATGGCATAGTCTCCAGGTATCAAAGGTAAAACGCGGCCAGTTCCCCGATAACACAGTTTCAGGTACACCCAAGAACATGGATCAGCTGTTCAATGAATGGTTGCAAATCAAATGTCCTGAACCATCGAAAACAAACCGTCAATCGATATGGAATAAGCATTGCAAATCATTACATGGTCTCCCTCCGGAGAAGCTAACTTACCAAAACGTCTACATGCTGCTTCTTGCTTTGGGTCCCTCCAATGCTGCACACAGAGTATGCCAAATTATTCGCACTATAATGCTATACGCATTCCAGGCCCATGCTGTCGAAGGACAATCAGGGCACCCCGTGTACGTGCCTCAAAAATTGTCTGAAGTCCATGACCGCAAAGCTGTCGCAGCAGTCATTGGTAAAGTGCGGGAAAACCGCTTAAGTAAAGAGCAATACCGCTGTCTCTGGAAAAACCTCGGAAACACGCCTTCACACGCTGCAATGCGCTTCCTTATGATAACTGGTGCTCGAAAAAGTGAAATCACTCAGATGGTATGGTCGGAGCTGGATCTAAAGGCCAACATTTGGACATTACCCGCCAGCAGGACAAAAACACGTCAGGAACGCATCTACCCTCTCTCCTCAGAATTAACTGCGCTATTAAAAGAATGGGCGTGGACACAAAATAAAACAGATGGGCTTGTTTGGGGTTACATTGGAAAATCTACTATGGCGCATGCTGCAGAACGTCTACGTTCGGTAGTAGGTAACGATTTTACCACGCACGATATTCGTCGCAGTGCCGCGTCATTGATGAGTGGTGAAGCTGGAATTGATCCCATGATTGTCGATCTACTCTTGGGTCATAGTGTGAAGGCAGTCACATCAAAAATACTCGCAACGTATCAACCAAAAGCCTTTCAGAAGGCTGTCGATGCAGCCTGGCCAGTTTGGTTTAAGTGGTTTAGAGAAAACATAGAATAAAGCGGTGATTACCCAGCAATCCGCGTGCAACAATCGAAAGACCGGTAAGAATTGTGAGTTCAATCGATGGGGGAAGGTCAATCGAAGTTCAATATTCCCCCTACCGACGGATAATTTCAGTTCACATAATGTGTTATAGAATGAAAAATATTCTGCGGAAAAAACTTATGCACAACTTAAAAAGTATGTGAGTCATAATTTTCATGACATTTTATATGTTCAAAGTGGCATTTTCTTGGGATTCGAAACTAACATAAACCCACGATAAATTGGTTGGTATTTTATCTCAGGTCAGAATGCCATCGTCAACAATGGCGACTAACACATTGAATATCAGAACAAAAAACCCTACATCAATCGAGGCCCTACAATTCAAAAAGAGAATGATAAAATAGTTAAACTTATCTACTGATAGTTTAAATTTTCCCTGTTTTTTATCATTAATTGGAATCAGATAATGCAAGAATCTTCTTTTTGTGAGATACATCATACTTAAATAAACCAAAAAATGTGTATTGTGTTTTCCACATTACATCAACAGTACTAATTCAGCCAAATAGGAAAGGTAAGATTTGCGCCTTCTACTTATGGCCAAATTATAGTTGAAGAACTATCTTGCATGATGAGGAAACGCTTATGAACCGCACCAAGCATGTGATAGCCAAAATGCGAGTATATTCATTCTTATATTATTTTACATGGAGCGTTACATTTATCCTATACACTCTCTGGCTAAGTGAAGTAATTGGTTTAAATAGTGTTTCCATCGGTACGGTGTTTGCTGTAAATGGTGTGTTCGCAGTATGCGCAAAGCCAGTTTATGGATATATTCTTGATCGCTCAGGAATGAGCAAAAATATACTTTACTTTATAGGGTTAATTTCAGTCGCAATGGCTCCATTCTTTATCTATATATACAAGCCATTATTAATTAATTATACACCAATTGGTATTGTCGCTGGTTCAATATTCCTCAGCTTAGGATGGTATGCTGGTGTGGCGGCGAATGAGTCTTACATGGATCGTATTAGTCGTTTATATGGTACAGAATTTGGCCGCATAAGAATGCTTGGTTCGATCGGAAGTACGGTAGGGGCATCTGTATCCGGAATATTATTTAACATCTCACCTAATATAAACTTAGTCGTCAGCAGTGCTACTGCCGCCATTATGCTATTGATTCTACTTAGCATTAAGATTGATGAGACAATTATAGAGCGCACTACTGTAATTTCCACCGAGAAAATAAAACCACGAGATATTGCAACCCTCTTGCAGGAACGAAAATTCTGGATGTTCGCATTGTATGTTGCAGGTGTTGTTTGGGTGATGTTTGTCGCCGAACAGCAGTTCCCACGTTTTTTTGTTACCTTTTTCAAAACAAAAGAACTCGGAAATGAATGGTATGGATATATGATGACGGTGAAGAATGGAATCGAATTTTTCAGTATGCTGACTGCACCTATAATTGTAAACAGACTTGGTGCGAAAAATGCTTTAATCCTTTGCGGAATATTAATAGGCTTTCGTTTAATACTCTGTGGCTTAGTACATAATTACATTGCCATCTCAATTCTAAAAACGCTTTATGGTATGGAAATGGCATTGTTATTAGTATCTGTATTTAAATATATAGCTGATAATTTCCATGCGAAATTCAATGCAACCATGTATTTACTTGGGTACCAAACAATGGTTTATGTCGGTTCAACGATTATATCGGCTCCGGTTGGACATTTTTACGATGCGTATGGATTTGAACAAACATATTTCTTCATGGGGATTTTTGCACTGACCTTCACTATCATTTCATACTTTACGCTTTCTGGAAAAAGCTATGATGAAGCTGAGAGAAAACATAAGCCCCATCAATTTAATAAAACACCAATCGATGTTAAAGCAAAATAAATGGAGACTATAGTTATGTTAGAGTCAATTACAATCGGGAATTTCAATCAAGATAAACTGGGGGAATTTGACGTAAACGATTTTAAAAGTAAGCTGGAACTCGCGATTAATAATGTCACACTGAAAACCACGAAAAACATAAGTAGGCTGATGGGAAAATTTCCATCTGCAAACTGTACTGATGATCTCTGGTCAGTTACAGATAATGAGGGATGGACAACAGGATTTTGGACAGGCCAATTATGGTTGTGTTGGGAACTGACTGGTGATGAGCAATTTCGAACTCAAGCAGAGAATTTGATATATTCATTTTCTGAAAGGTTAGACAAAGGTATTGATATTGACAATCATGATCTTGGCTTTCTTTATACTTTGTCCTGTGTTTCAGCCTGGAAAATAACAGGGAATGACGAGGCCCATCGGACAGCCATTAAGGCGGCCGAAAAACTTATTACACGATTCGACCCAATATCCCGCATAATTCAGGCATGGGGAACTCTAGATGATCATGAACAACGTGGACGTATGATTATCGATTGTAATATGAACTTGCCCCTTTTGTTCTGGGCGGCTCAACAAACCGGGGAAAAGAAGTTTTCCTCTGTAGCCATAGCGCATATTGAGCAAGTTTCTAAATATATCGTTCGCCCCGATGCATCGACCCATCACACTTATTATATTGATACTATCACTGGACAACCAAAATTTGGTAAAACACATCAAGGTTATAGTGATAGTTCATGCTGGGCTCGGGGGCAGGCCTGGGGGATATATGGTTTTATGCTAAGTTACAAGTACACAGGTCAGAAAGAGTATGTTGAAATAGCACGTAGGTTAGCTCATTATTTTTTGAACCGTTTACCTAAAGATATGGTGTGCAACTGGGATCTTGATTTGGTTGGTGATGATACATATCGTGACAGTTCCGCCGCTGCGATTACGGTTTGTGGGTTACTTGAGTTAGCGAATGCTCTTCCTGTAACTGACAAGTACAAATCCTATTACGAAAATGTGGCTGTTACCATTATGAATTCTCTGATAGATAATTATCTATCTACAGTAAATGATCCTTGCGAAGGAATACTGAAATACTCCGCATATAATGTAAACAAAAATATTGGAGTAAATGAATGTAGCATTTTTGGGGATTACTTTTTTGTAGAGGCACTAACAAGACTAAATCAAACATGGAACTCTTACTGGTAAATAAATAACACTTACGATTCTCGTTATCAATGCTGGATGATAATATAAGGTTAACATATATTATCATCCAGCATTATTATTGTTGCAATAACAGATCATAAATAACCATGGAGCCTCAACCCTGATAGATATCGCATCAGTTTATAAGATCATCGGCATACTGAAAATTATCACAATAGAAGCACCTACTACATATTTCTACATTTACTCACATAGAATCATGGAACCACGTATAGAAGACCAATTATCTAGATTATTTAAAAAACCGTTAACCTGCTATAATATATGATACCGCAAGCACTCATAGTTAAGAGATGTTGAATGAAAAATAATTCATTATTTGAACATATTAATCTGAATCATTGCTCTATGGTTTTTCGCCACCGTGATACACCTATGGCCAATTATTATCATTGGCATCAATGCCTGGAAATCATTTATATATCGAATGGATATGGATTAGTCATTGTTGATAACCAGCAATATACAGCGAAACCTGGCCGGATTTTTATTTTTCCTCCATTTAAACTTCATAAAATTCAGATTGAGGGTAATCAAAAGCATCCTTACAACCGAACTATTATACATTTAGACCAGATACAGATTTTAAACGCTCTCACGCCCTTCCCCAGGATACATAAAATCTTTAATTTTATTTCATCCGATCTATCCCAAGCTCAAGCATATGATTTGTCGGATAACACAGAATATATCAAAGCTATATTCAAAAACTTTGAATCTGTTAACAATGGCACTGACTACCCTCTTAATGAAGTTATTATTTTAATCATGCAAATTATGAACATCATTCCTGAGTCAACAGAAAAATTCATAAAAAATGACTCCTCTATTTCAACAAGGATTATGAACTGGATTGGAGAGCATTATTCGGAGAGGCTAACACTTGAATTAATATCAAGAGAATTAGGTTACTCTCCTAATTACATATCAAAAATATTTAAAAACCAAACAGGTGGAACCATTCAGGAATATATAATTTGTAGTAGGATCAAACATAGCTGTGATCTACTTCAAACAACAGACTTAACAATTTCTCAGGTTGCCGAAACTGTAGGTTTTAGGGATGTAACTTATTTTATAACTCGATTTAAAAAATTAATGATTCACACACCATTTCAGTACAAGAAAAATACACAAAAGATGCTTAACAGTTAAATTAAAAGGATCAATATTTTGAATATGCCACCACCATTACCACAATATTACCAAGTGTTATTGAAAAATAAATGATGCTTCATTACCTCAGTTTTTGCTGTAGATGTTACTCCTCACTCATTGCTATTACGGTAGTATCTCTGCCATTAAACTTTTACTCTCGAAAATTTGAAATGCCATTCTAATTAATTACGCAGGTAATCCCCCCATTTTTAACGGGAGTGATAAGTAGAATCAGGTCATGCGCTGAATATGCTGCATCGGCGTGAAGCCATTTAATGCCATATTTGGTCGTTCGTGATTATAAAACCATTGCCACTGCGTGGCATAGCCCTGTAATTCGTCCAGTGAGCTAAACAGGTGCTGTCCCAGCCAGTCATAACGTACCGTCCGGTTATAGCGTTCAATATAAGCATTCTGCTGAATAAAACGAAGGGTTATATTCTGCCGCGCTGCCCATGACGTCAGTATCTTTCCGGTATATTCCGGACCATTGTCACACCGAATAGCGGCAGGTTTCCCCTTCCATTCAATGAGTTGCTCCAGTGTTCTGACGACACGACTTGCCGGCAGGGAAAAATCCACATCAATGGCCAGAGCCTCTCGATTAAAGTCATCGATGACATTCAGTAAACGGACTGAACGACCATCTGATAGCTGATCATGCATAAAGTCCATCGACCAACATTCGTTGCGGCTTTCAGGCACCGTCAGCGGTTCAGGTTTATCTCGTTGCAGTCGTTTTTTCGGCTTTATTCGCATGTTCAGCGACAGCTCGCAGTAAATTCGGTACACCCTTTTATGGTTAAACCGGAAGCCTTTGACGTTACGCAGATACAAAAAGCACAGACCAAATCCCCAGTTGCGCTGACTGTCAGTGATGCGAAGCAGCCAGTCGGCAATGACGTCATTTTCTTCATTTTGCTGCGGCTGATAGAGATAGCAACTTTCGCTGACAATAAACAACTGGCAGGCAAAACGTATGCTGACACTTCGGCTTCTGACCGCGTCCTGTGCCATCTGCTTTCGGAGCGATGGCTTCACCACTTTTTTGCCATGGCCTCCTGAATAATTTCGGCTTTGAGTCGTTCTTCGGCATACATCTTTTTGAGGCGGCGGTTTTCGTCTTCCAGCTCTTTCAGACGGGCCATCATAGAGGCATCCATCCCGCCAAAGCGTGAACGCCACTTATAGAAACTGGCACTACTCATGCCATGCTCGCGGCACAACTCGGTGACTGGCGCTCCGGCCTCAGCTTGCTTAAGAATGGCCATGATCTGGCTGTCAGTAAAACGTGATTTTTTCATAGAGATCTCCCCGGTTCAGATTTCGAGAAAATTCTACTTATAAACACACCGGTTTTTCGGGGGGATTACCATAGCTGACTGATGCGATTTCCCTCTTTCTCGCTGCCCCTGAGATAACTGTGGCGCCGGGTCCGATTGGAGAGCGCTTAAATGTAATCGAAAATATCGACCACGGCATCACTGTTATTTAAAACGCAACGATTTAAGTATTGCTTTTATCAAACTGTGAACTTCCGCTGTTCGCTCAATGCAGACCTGGCAGCGCTATAGGCGGCCCGCTCCGTATTTTGTTTCGCGAGTTATATTTTTCGCGGTTGCGTATTGAAAAAAAGATGAACAGTACCTATTTCAGTATTTCCCGTGCTAATGGTTTTTCCTTTTCAGGAGTACCCTTACGTGAATGCGAAAAAAAAGGCGGATGATTCGAGTGGGCGTTTTAACACTAGCCCTGAAGTGAAAATTCTGGTCTGGATCCGTGCAGCGGGTCATTGTGAACTCTGCGGAACCGATCTGACCCATGATTTTCGTATCGGTTCGCCGATGAAATGGGGAGAAGTGGCCCATATTCTTCCTGCCAGCCCGAAAGGCCCCAGGGGAAACGCCACACACAGCGAAGAAGAGGCCCTGGCACTGACGAATGACAGCGAGAATCTTATGCTACTGTGTCCGGGATGCCATGACCGGGTTGATCGTGACGGCGATAATTATCCCGAAGATGATCTTAGCGGACTTCACTCTGCCTGCCTGACCAGAATTCGCCTAGCGGCTTCCACGCCCGGGGAGGAACGCGCCATACCGGTTATCGTTCAAAGCCAGCATCATCAGACTTTGGTTGCAATTCCGGCGCAGGCCCTTCTTACCGCCATGTCTGCAGAAGGGCTTACGGCACAGTGCCATCCGGTTACGGTTGTGTTCCCTGAGCCCAGTTCACGGGGAAGGGATGCGGGTTACTGGCAGGCGATTAAGGATTTAATCACTGAAAAACTCGAGGCCGGGCTTGCCCGCCGCGGGGGGCAATTTGGCGATAAGCCGGCTCTGGCCATGGTTGGGCTTGCGGATATTCCGGCGTTGTTTTTCCTCGGCCAGACCATTGGCGACCGCTATAAACGCTTTCAGTATTCATTTAACAGGGAACATATATTGCGCTGGCCGGATACAGATGCCCTGCCGCCGGTGTTTATCTCTTCTGAACTTCCGCAAGGTGAGAGGCCAGTTGCTCTGGTGCTGTCTCTTTCCGCAGCGGTACCGCGAGGCGATGTTACCGCCGCACTGCCGGGTGCCCGAATTGTAGAATTCACTGTACCTGAACCCAGCTACGCCATGGTGACAAACCGCAGGGTCATCCATGCGTTCAGAGATGAGCTGCAGAAGCTGCTCAGTCAGTTAGAAGCCACCACGACCCAGGCCATTCATGTTTTTGCCGCGGTGCCTGCTGCGCTGGCCATTGAATTTGGGGCTTTGCTGACGACCCAGCATCAGCATCCCTACATCATCTTTGACCGTGACAAAAATAACGCAAACCAGTTTCGCCCCATGCTTAGCATCGGATGTACAGAGGAGCAACGTCCATGAGTAACGAACAGACTAAACACCGCAGCTGGGAGTATTTTCTTCTCCGTGCAGCCCGAAAAATTTCGTTATCAGCAGCTCAGTACAGCGTTATTGATGCTCGCTACTCTCAGCTGGAAAAAATTCTTTCTGCTGCCGATGATCCCCTGCTGGCGGATGCCCATATTTTTCCCCAAGGTTCTATGCGTCTTCAGACAACGATTAACCCGGTGCCTGGGGCGCCAGCAGATCTCGGGACAATTGATGCCGATGCGATTGTCTGGTTACCCCATGCCAGAGGGATCGATGCCCGGACTGTATTAGAGGTCATTGAACGTCGTTTCCAGGAGGGCAGTAGGGTTCAGGAGGATATTCAACAACTTCGTCGCGGTGTCAGGATTGTTTACGCCGATGAAAATCCGGGTTTCCACATTGATGTCACACCTGCACGTCCCTGCCATCATAATGAGCAAAGCGACGGACTGGGCATGCTCGAAGTACCCGACAGGGAGCACGGCTGGAAGGCAAGCAGTCCCATTCCTTATGCAGACTGGCTGCATGATGCGTCAAAGCAGGACATCATGCTTGAACATGTTGTTGAGTTTAATAAAAGTCGTGCAGCAATGGACTCTGCGACCCAGGCTCCGCTGCCTGAATATAAAGAATATCAAAAAGATGATCCGTTACGTGCGAGCATTAAACTGATGAAAAGGCACAGGGATGAATGGGCGATCAGGACGAAAAATGAAGGATACCGGCCTATTTCGGCAGTTATCACCACGCTTGCGACTCACGCTTATTTGGATGTTGTCGCGCAGTCAGAATATACCGCCTTCACCCCGCTTCAGGCTATCCTGGCAATCGTGAACAGGATGCCTGACCATATTCATCGTTACAGTAATGAGTATTACGTCTGCAATCCTGAAGATAACGGCGAGAATTTTGCGGAAAAATGGAATCGTCCGGATGAAGGTTATAAATACGTTGATGCCTTTAATAAATGGCATGCGAGTACCCGTTCGGCGCTGACGCTGGGGCTCGACAGCCACGCGTCGACAGAAACCTTTGCGAAGGCGGTCCAGGAGCAGTTCGGTATTGGTCCGACATTCGTTCGCGAAGTTAACGAGAGCATTCCGGCAAACTGGACGATGCCCGGGCGGCAAGACGGTGTGACACGAAACTCTGTCGCAATGGGGTCTCTGTTCGGGAGTTCAGTCAGCAGTAACCAGTCTCAGGCAAATGTTGCACCTGTCGGACGACTCGGCTGATATGAAGGATGAGATGATACAACGCGGCATTTCCGCCCTTAAAGACTGTCTGGGCGCGGACAATGCTTCGGCTCTTCTCAGGCCCGCTGAACTGCGGGTCGGTGAAGCGGCCGCCTTTTATTTTCCTTTACCTGTTGATTACACCGGCCTTGAGCGAAGACTACGGATTGGTTTTCCCAACGGTTTCCCGTCTGAATCCCCTAGCCTTCAGGTTGAACCTTCACCGTGGTTAGTCTGGCCCCATGCCATGGCGTCCGGGTTGTGTCTCCATGGATTCAGGGAAAAGCCCGTTACGGGCTCGCCTGAGAAAATTGTTCAGGACAGCTTATCCCGTTTTGCGAGCATTGTGTCTTTTTCTCTGGAAAACGCAGATCCTGCACGGCGGGAGACGGAGTTTCAGAATGAAATTTCCACTTACTGGCTCTGGCAGCTTAAACGATCGGCACGTAACCTGATTCTTTTGGGGGAGCCTGAATCGGGTTCAGTCTTGTATGTTGTAAGCGATCCGAGGTATACCGGTCATACAGGCCTGAACCCGGTATGGGTTTCGTCTGACAAGAACGCTATCCGCCAGCATTTCAGACGTGCCACTGGCCGTTCGGTTGTGATAAGAAGCCCCCATGAAGCAGGTTTCTTTGTCAAACTGACGTCTTTCCCTGGCATTAAGGTGCCTGAACCTCACGCGTTTCTCGAATGGCTTGCTCCACATATTTCTGAAGAATCCCTGGCCGCGATGTCTAAATGGTCAGAAAAGAGTAGTGCTTTGCTTTCCCGATGGGTTGTCATGGCATTACCGGGTGGGGACGGGGCGGCAAGATTTACTGTTAACCTGTGCACCAGAAAGAAGGAAACAGACCGTACACATTTTTACGGCCTGAGATCCTCACGCCGTCAGTCCGGGTTAAAGAAAGAAGGACCTCCGGCCAGTATTCTGTCATCGCGTGTGAACATTATTGATCGTGGGGCATTTTTTTCACGGGATCGAAGTAACACAGCAAAAACACTTGAGAACTCGCATGTTGTCTTTGTCGGTGTAGGGTCGCTGGGATCTGCTGTGAGTATTCAACTCGCCAAGGCCGGTCTGGGCAGGCTGACCCTTATCGATCCTGACAGACTGGAGTCACCCAATCTGGGGCGGCATATGCTGGGTGCTGAGGATTTAGGCAAATTTAAGTCTCAGGCCATGCGCCATCGTCTGCTTCAGGATCTGCCTGTGCTTGATGTCACCGCGCTGGATACATACATCGAATGGGTTATGGGTCAAAAACCCGATATTTTCGAGGATGTTGATCTGGTTATTATCACGACAGCGGACTGGGAATCAGAGTCTGCCCTCTGGGAAAAGAAAGCCTCCGGAGCGAAATGGGGGCTGATACAGGCCTGGAGTGAGCCGCATACACTTGTCGGGCATGCACTGATCGCACCTGAAGGCCGCTTTGATGCAAGATATCTTTTTAGCGATAGAGGTGACTTCAGGCACCGGTTTACCGACTGGCCGGATGGGGGCGTTGTGCCTCTTCCTGCCTGTGGTGAAAGTTTTATACCGGGAGGCTCGGCGGGAATGAATGGTGTTGCAACAATGGTCACTCAGGCCGCAATACGTTACCTGACGACTGTAGGGGATGTCACTCAATGGCATTCCAGTGTGTATCGCCCTGATGAGGCCGGAGTGTTGGGGGGACGCTATACGGGACCTGTACTTCCTGAAGGAGTTGTCCAGAGTGTTTTTGAACGTAACTGGCCGAAACCCAGGCAAAACGCATGAATGAAATAGCATGGCGCTGGGCCTGGCCGGATATGAATGCGGAGCTGCAGGTTAGGCGGCAGGTCTCTGAGATGTTCGGTCACTACCGGCAGTCACAGGGAGAAAATGAGCGAGGCGGGCAGCTGTTTGTCGATCCCGCCGATCCCGGCGGCATTGTACTGTGTCATGCTTCAGCGCCACATCCTGCGGACCGCGCTGGCAGAACGTGGCTCGAACTGAACAACGATCGCTGCCGCACTGAAATCGAGAACGCAAACAGGAAGGGATTGCGCTTGGTTGGATACTGGCATACGCATCCGCAGGCAGTTCCTCACATCTCAGGGACTGACATTGCCAGTTTTGCGCGATTCGCGAGGCAAAATGCACGTGATCTTCCCCATCCAGTGGCGGTGATTGCCGGCACGTCACCATCGGCCACAGGCATTAAAGCCTGGATATTTCGGGAGGGCAGGTATCAGGAGGCAGTGTATACAGCATACTTGTCGCGGCCTTAACGGACCCAATTCATCAAGACCCTTTATTTTGCATCAACGCAAAAAGCTCTGCCTGAAATAATGCATCATCCAGAGCATTATGGCTGGGTCTTCCTTTGGCAGATAAACGCTGTGTCATCATTGATGATTTGGTCTCAGACCACGTACAGCCTGTTGCCCCCATAAAGTAAGCTTTAATATCTAATGCACTGAAGCCAAATGGGTTGTTCCCCGTATATTTATGGAAGTAGTAATTGATGAATGACCAGTCAAAGGGGGCATTCAGTCCCGTAAAGACCGGCTTCTGGCTCGATTGAAGGTGGGATGTGAGCCAGGTGGATAACTGAAGCATGGCGTCCGCGGGGGCTATGCCGGTGGTAACCAGTGCCTGAAGGTTAAATCCCGTCACTGCCAGCGCCTCAGGATCAAAGCCAATGCAGTCAGGCTTCAACTCGGTATAAAAACGCACGTCGGGCGCATGCACCAGACAGGCCCCAATGGAAAGCAGACTAAATAATCCCGGGACCGGGCCGGATGTTTCAATATCGACTGAAACGAAAATCTCGCTAGCATTCATAATCACTCCTGCGATTGAGGGCACTGCTATTCGGCTTGTAAAAGAAAACGATACGCTATTACGGGTGGTAAGTATCTACCACCCCACCCTTTAAGTAATGCCTTTATCAGACTAAAACCATATGCGAACTTCCGCTGTTCGCTCAAAGCTGCCTGTCATGCCTGCTTAAAAAACAGGCTTAGCGTAGGATATTTTCCGTTTTCCAAGCGGACCCCTGTATGCAAGAACCCCCCGTTCAGCCCGACTACCACTCCTATTCCGGTAACTATCAACTTGAGTCCAACCCGGAACAGATACGACGAATCGCCAGTGGCGGTAGCCATTGGTAGCTGGAGGTGTACAAGAAGGGTTATCAAAGAGGTCTTGAAGTTGTGGCCTGACTGCGGCTACACTGAAAGAACAGTTTTGGTAATTGTGGTCTTGTACACCCAGCTACCATCGTGATTCAGAGTTGGTAGCTCTGAATCCCGGCAAACGAACCACCGTTGGTAGCGGTGTTTTTTTTGTTTGCAGAACATGAGATTACGCGCAGAAAAAAATAATCTCAAGAAGTTCCTTGCAGCTACGTTCCGACTTCGACTCTTACAACCTAAATTAAAACATATAAAACCTTACGAGTTAGATTAACAAACCATATAAATGAAATTGTTAACTAAAATGACCGTACTTAGAATCTGCAACATTCTTCGAATAAATGCGCGCATGATCAATTCGCATTTGCAGCATGGCTGTGTAAGGTGTTTCCACATAAAAATAGTCTTCATCCGTATATATGGCTAACATATCTGGCTTAGACTCTGCTTCGGGATTTTTATTGCTGGAATGTTTATTAGCATAATTACGAAGAACATGAATCGCCAACACAAAAATAAATCCAGAAACAGACCCGCCATTTGAACCAGTCGCGTCGTTATTAACTTTCTCTACAGCTTTAACGCCTTCAACCCGGCGGATTTTACTAGCTGGAAATGTATAGTCTCTCCCATTATTTCGAATGAGCCTGATCATCCCTTTATCAGAAATCAGTATATTATCAAATGACTGCGCCATACGCATTGTCCTCATATATATTAATAGCTTCAACATAACATCCATGACTCACTGTAAAGAAAAAATCTGCGAGCTCAGGGATCGTTATTTATCAATTCAGCTTCTAGCTTTCTTCCATTCAACCAATTTATCATAAGTAGATTGGTTATCATTAATAACAAACTCTGTTCTACGATGGGACTGGACGCCACTATCTTTCAGCGAAGTGACCACGGCAGTCTTGCCATCATCATTAGTTTCAATAGAAATAAAATTAGTCTCACTAACACTATCAATAGCTTCAACGCTATTATTAGAATATTCAAATATAACAACTATTTGTCTATGGTTGATTTTGCTAGCCATGTCATCTCCATCTAGCTCTAGGGGCTTCCCATTAACCACAAAGTAAAAATACTTAAATGCATTCGCAGGCATGTTCCTAAAACCGGATTCCCAGCTATCCCAAGTCCGCTTTGATACCCCAATAAGAATTGCAGCATCCTGCTTAGTTAAACCGGCAGATTCTCTGGTAGATCTAACAAACTCCGGTGTTAGCTCCATCTTTTTTCTCATCCCCCCCCCCCATATCAAACATCAAATTGCACAATGTGTACAATACAGCACAAGGATGCACATACAAAGCAAAATCTACTTTTAGGTGTAATGGGCTGTGTTTGCTTGGGGTCGACTCGATCTGCATTTAAGGGTTTAGCTTCGGAACCTCAGATATTTCGAAGAAAAGTGTCAGCAACCAACAAGCATTGCAGTTACACCTCAGAATTTTTTGTATCCGCCGGTCATCCGGATTTACCATAACATCCGTTGTCGGTACCGCCTGGAACGCCCTCAGCGAGATCCAGGCGCCTGCACCTCAAAAGTTTTAGTTAAGTCACGCTAAAACCATACTTAAGCCGCAGGTTAATTTTGCGCAACCTGCATGGCTATGCAGTCAGGCGCATATCGTCGGGTTTGAGCCAGAATCAGAACCGGAAGACCTGTTTTTCATGAAATGGGCCCGCGGGCCCACCTTCAGAAACGGTGAACAGATACGCAATTTATTGCGTGGCCGCGAAGCGTTGGACAAGCGCAGCGCGTCAGCCTGGCACACTCCAACATCGTGGTGTTCAGGTGCTGAAGTGTGGAGGTGTCTTTGTGCTACGGGATGAGCTGCAAGCGAATCCCCAGACGGCAGTCGCTGCTTCGCAGAACAAGAGGTGTTTGTGAGTACGCGGGTTTACCCGTGTACCCACAAACACATATCTTGCCCATTTCGTTTCGCCCTTTTTTTGTTCAAAACCCGCCATGCGCACATAAGCGCACTTAATTGCACATAATTTCATTAAATGTCATTGTGCCCGGAAGTAGGCGCACATAAGCGCATAAAATTGCACTAAATTTCATAAAATTGCATAGCACTATCTGAGAGGGAAATTATGGCGCAACGAGGCATGGGTCTGGTCGAATTCCGGGCGAATCTGGAGCTGATCACAACGCTGAAAACACAGGGTTACGATCGCAAACGGGTGTACGAAAAACTCGGGGGAAAAACCACGCTGTCCTACTCGCAGTTTGTACGGATCTGGAACCGTGAGTTTAACGAAACAAAAGTGGTAAAACAGCAAACGACAACCAGTCAGAAGGCTGGCAATCAAGCAAGGAACAACAGGAGCAGTCAGCAACGCGATCCATTCCGCAGACAGACCCGGGTGCTCCATGACCCAACGATGACAGACGAACGCAGGAAAGAGATGTTCGGAGAGTGAAAAACGAAGCGATGAGCGTCACAGCCCAGGGTAAGAACAGCTGATATTCCGCTTCCTCGCTCACTGACTCGCTACGCTCGGTCGTTCGGCTGCGGCGAGCGGTGGCGGCGCACACGCAATGGGAAACTGTTGTGCCAGCCGTAAGAAGGGCAAGGAGAAAGGCCACGCGGTCGCGTTTTTCCATAGGCTCCGCCCCCCTGATGAGTTTCACAGAAACACAGCGGTTTCCGGTACTCAAATCAGTGGTGGCGAAACCCGACAGGACTATAGAGATACCAGGCGTTTCCCCCTGATGGCTCCCTCTTGCGCTCTCCTGTTCCCGTCATGCGGTTTACGTGTTGTGGTGGAAGCCTTACCTAAATCACCACGCCCCGTTCCGGTTAGACAGTTCGCTCCAAGCTGGGCTGTATGATTTCCTGTACGTCCGTTCCTCGCTCACAGCAGACCTTCTGCTCAGTTTGATCTCCCCCCTGTAAACAGTACCAGTCTAAACTGAAGTAACTGCTGGCTGCGATGATCTGTTTTGGCCACTTGAGATAATACCTTGTCATATTCGGCTATTTTTTCTTCAAAATTAGTAATATGCGCCAATAGATCATCAATGCAAAGCCTGACCTGTACTGGCAGAGTTTCCTTTTGGTCAGAAACAATATGACGCAGAGCATCAGTGCTTTGTGGGCCGATAATCCCGAATTCAGATACCAGCCCCCGAAGACGGTTATACGTTGCTGTTCTTTCCTGGATAAATCCCTGTCTTGTCCGATGTATGCATTGCATTGCCTGCTGGCTTTCGTCTTTGACTGGTACAAAGCGCATATGCGGCCGCTGCACGGCCTCACAAATAGCTATTGCATCAGCTGCATCATTTTCCCGGTCTTACCCGCCATGCGATAGGGTGAGACAAATTTCGGAGCCATCAACCGGACATCATGGCCATACTGCCTGAATAATCTTGCCCAATAGTGGGCGCCCGAGCAGGCTTCCATTCCAATTACACAGGGAGGTAAACTTGCGATGAGTTCAGGAAGTGCTGCACGCGACACCTTGGGTTTAACCAGAACTGCTTTACCATTTTGGTCAACGCAGTGAACAGCAAATACATTTTTGGCAAGATCGATACCGACAGTGGTGATGGTCATAACGAATCCCTCTGGGTCAATGTTTACCCCATGATTGCACGAAATTTAACCAGGCGCATATCCAGGGGAAGTCCCTTCCATTCGCTAAGCCTATTTCTGAAGTAGCATTACAGGCAGCTTAGAGCGACAAGCAGAAATTCACATATCTGTTAAAGTGGCCAAATTTAGCTATCCACTACACCTTGAATGGAACTATAAACACCATACATAAACAGGCCATTTCACCTCTTAATTAGCATATTGTATCGAGTCATTATTTACATCATACAAAGATTCACACTGGAAGTTTATTTAAGTTACCCACCTGCTGGAAAGTAAAATTTACACATAAGGATAATGCAGGTGGACAAGTAAAAATAACAAAAGACATGCTTAACAATATTACATGAGAAATAAACTCTAACATCACAAGAAATATACACATACTACTCAGTTAACTATTACATGGTTTTCCCATTAAGCAAATCCATAAATGGCTGCAATTTCAAACAATACCTTCGGGTCATTCCACGCCCCTGATATGTAATTTGCCTTGTTGATTTACCCTGAGCATCAGAATAAATAATCCCTTTATTTTTTAAAAGAGCCACACAATCCTTTTTTGATATCAACAAATTATTACTCAAGTATTCGTTGTCGATAGCAAAGACACTGACATTATTTATGTCCACAATGAATGCCAGACTTGACTCAAGATCATCTCGCTTATGGATCCCTGATCTTGAATCGACAACCATTTCCGACAAAAAATAATCAATAAATTCTTTAGAGAATAAACAACCCAACTTGCTGGTGGAGGTACTTATTGCTAAATGATAACAGTAACCAACAGAAGAGGCTATATTATCATACGTCGAGGGCAATATTTTATATTTCACCGCCAACATTCCAGCCGCATATGCCAATGCAAATCGCTTAGCAATTCTTCGTTGCACTCCTCCTTCACTTTTTAAAAAGGTGTCTAAAAAGGCATTAACATGTTTTTTTATCAAATCCTTGCTGTCTTGTTTATTCCTTGCAACAAGATTACTTAGGAAACACTCTCCCGCTGCGCCATAATATTTGCTGCAATTATATTGAATCGTTTCCGATAATGTCCCAGAGTCAAAATCCGCAGGAATACTATCAAATATCCCATCCCCCCCGTCATTCTTAATAGGAATATCTATCAACCGTGTTTTCTCCCCATCCATTTTTTCTATACCACCATCCTGCGCGTGCTGGCCCAGGCTACGCTCTCCCGCACTAAGGATTATCATTCTCCAGCGATGTACTGTTTTCTGAAACTCAACAGACCTTTTTTTTCCTTGTCCCTCACTTAACATATAAATTAAATGTTGTACGTCCTGGGCTGCATGTTCTTGCTTTTTATTTGATAACTTAAGCTCATCCAAGATAAGTAAGTTATCATTATAAGCCTCTGCTGTTTCCTCAAATGCGGTATCTGTCATTTTCCATGATTTCACCAATTGCTTATCTCCTCGAATTGATGCTGCGACATGCAAGGCCGTACTTTTGCCACTAGAGCTATTACCATAAAAATGAAAACCACCTGTTTCAATATCAGACAAATAGCAACAATACCCCGCGAAAGCACTACACATTGCAAGCGTCATTTGTGGACTATGTAGTGCCAGAGCCGCAACATAATATTTCCATTCATCCAATGTTCCATTGCAAGACTCCTCAAAGGGAAAAGATTTTGAACCAGGGTACGGTAATGGTTTCAGTTCTTCATTACCACTTCTACCATAAAACTCACCACTCATTGTCAAATATGACAAAAAACCATCCTTATCAATATATCCTGGACGTATGCAAAGTCTTACGCGTTTTTTAGGAACTTTAGTTAATTCTGAATATACATCTCCCCAATCTTTAGCTGTCATTTCCAGCGATAGCCCCTCATCAATTAATCGCCTCTTTAAGATCTTCGGATCATTAACATCAGAAGATAAGATTAGGATTTTTTTGTATTTATAATTATGCACATCATGAAGTTTAATATAACGATATGATTTTTGTCCTTCTTCAGATGAAGATATCGCCAACAATTTCACCGAGAGACCTGATTTCTTAGTCATAGTTGAAACCTCTTTAAACATTAACTCTATTGTCTGAAATCACAAATCACCAAATCACGTACATAAATGTCATATAAGTGATGTATTATGTATGTTAATAATAAATAATCAGTGTTACCTCCTGCGTAAAATAACATAACACTCTAAACGTTACTTAAGATACAATATTGCACTCTTTATACATATTGCATGATAGTTTAGAGTGTTTTTTGATTTCCTCCTGTTACCTATTTTGGACATTTACACTAAAGTTCAGGTGAGACTCCTTCAACTGGTCCAGAAGCAAAAGTGATTTGACGAATACTGTCTTATTCGTAATCCTCTTCTTATTTTTCACTTTCTTAAGTAGCCCTTTATCATTTATGAACCATGGAATTTCTTGCCAAAAACCTTTTACACAATAGCTTAATACCTTAGCTATCTCATCAATATCGTCAATACGTATTGGCCGATTTCTCCTCCCCTTCCTGGCGTGCAGGTTTTTATCCCGCAGCATATAGTTCCGCAACTTTTCTAAGTTATCTGGTTCATCCGGCACCAACAAATGAAAGTGAGGCAACCAATAACTTTCTTTAATATTATGTGTATATCTATGGTAGTCCATCTCAAACCCACCTATAACAGGGTCACAAAATCCCATTCGCTTTAACGCCTTGCCCAACCGCTGTATCAGATTATCAGGGCTCCAATGTGTAAGCTCATTATTAGATATCATATCTTGATAAAATATCAGGGTGACGAATTTATACCCTGTATGATTTTCGAAATAAGGAAGCCATTTTTCTATATATTTCTGTCGTCGTTGCCGCTGACACTTAGCACAGGCCATACTCTTACAAGGGGTGTCAACTGAACAATCTTCAATGACTGTTATTAGTTTCTTTATTTTAGGCACTGGTTTGCTCTCATATTTTTTGCGCATGATTTTAACGCGATGTACATTCTCTGATTGTGCCTGCTCAATGGTTTCCAAATTAAACATGATATGCTCCTGGTTTAAGTAGATTCAAACAACGATATAGTTACTCTTTACCTACGCGTTTTCGTGCTTTAATCCATTCATCTACCTCATTCTCATAAAATGCTATTGCTCTCTTTGAGAGTAATACTTGTCTTGGAAATTCATTATTGGCCAACAGTCTATAGAGCGTTGCGCGAGATATAACACAGCGCCGTAACACCTCGTTTATTTTAATTAAATTTGACATCAGACCATCCTCTTTTTCAGATGACATTATTAGTATACACAAAATTTATTGACCGCAAATTCTTGACAGTCTGATATTTCTGAATAAGAAAAACACAGAATCGCTAGTTAACCCCATCGGCGCCACTTTCTAGTTAAACTAAATTGAGTTTGACGAATCTAGCAAATAAAAAGCTTTTTCCATTTATCCAAATATATTTTGGTTATGTGATGTAACGCACTATTATCACGAAAAATAATTGATAAAAAAATGAGCAAGGCCAATCGTGGAGCGGATCACGCAGACTATACTTGCCTTATATAACATTTTACTATGGAGACATGTCATGAAAGAGACATTAAAAGAGCTTTCTACTTTAAAAATAAAACTTGGAAGTGATACATCCTGCAAACTTGATTATTTATGTCATCACCACAAATGGCCTGTGAATGATAGTAGTCTTACAGATCCGGAAGCCTTAAGTCTGAAGCTTGCTCTCTGTATTGAAACCCTATTCAATCAGGAAATGAGCGAAAGCGTTCCCCCTGAATCTCCAGTGCTGATTACACTTCCTAAGTCTATGAAGTCCATGTGGATATATGTACTTTACCAGTTAGTCATAACGCGAAACAATAAAGGTGAAAACAAGAATGAAATTGTTAACTTTATGAATAAAAAGGGAATTCCCACTGCAGATGACATATTTAAATACAAGCAAATAGTTCATATTCACCCCCAGCCCTGGAAAGTAGGAGATGTGAGTTTTTTACGCGACCCGGCCCAAGTGAATGAGCTCATCGGAGAACTCAATCAGCGTAAGCCACGGTCTAAAAAAGTTCAGGATTAGAATGCAAGAGCTCTTGATACTGCCGCCTGTATTTCTTTTGATCGCTTGTCATACAACGCGGTGGTGCTGATATCGCTGTGTCCTGCCAGCTGGCGCACGATATTGATATCAGCACCCTGCTCCAGCAATCGTGTAATAAACGTTCGTCGTAAATCATGAGGCGTGAAGGGTTGTAACTCAGCAACCTTACCCAGTTGCCACAGGATGGTGGTAATCCCCGCCGAACTGAGTGCCCGCTCCCTCAACTGGCCGTTTCGATGAAGGCCTGTGAACAACGGCCCCTGTGTAGCCAGAGCTTCACACCACCCCAGCACCGCATTAGCAACCGCAGTATTGACGGCGATCTGTCGGTACTTACGGCCCTTTCCCTGGCGCACCGTCAGTACATGCGTCACGGGACAAAAGTCTTCAATGCGTAAAGCAGCCAGTTCGCCCACCCTCAGACCTGCGCCACATAACGTCAGCACAATGGCCCTGTCCCTTTTTTGTCGTAATGGCTGCGGATGTTCGCTGGCGGCGTCTATCAGCAACTTCACCTCCGCCTGGCTCAACGCCCTTCCCTTATGGCCACTGTCACCTTTCGCTCGTTTCACTGACCTGATGCGTCCAAGCGAATCCGCATCAAGCAACTGCAAATTGAATGCTGTCTGGGCAATCCCCTTCAGCGCCGCCAGCGCCATGTTCACTGTCGCAATAGCATAATCCTGATCCAGCAACCTCACCCGCACCTTTGACACATGCTCATAACGTAACTGTGACCAGTCATACGTCGCCGCCTTCTTACCGGTATGCAGGATTGCAGCACTGTGATTAAGCAAACTCAGCATGCTCTTTCGTCCACTGGCAGCCAGCCCGTTGAGGTAGACATCAACAATACTGACGTCATGCTGCTTTGCCGCTAATTTCAGTCGTGCCATGATAAATCCCATTAATGCATATTAAATGTAAGCGTCCAGCGAGAACCGTATTGACGGGGATGTGTTATTCAGTTGGCAGTGCGACGCGCCAGGGGAGCAGTTCACTCACCCGATTGACCGGCCAGTCAGCTATGACGTCAAGCACATGGCGAAGGTAGCTTTCTGGATCCACGCCATTCAGTTTGCACGTCCCGATCAGGCTGTACAGCAGTGCTCCCCGCTCACCACCATGGTCAGAACCGAAGAACAGCCAGTTTTTACGACCCAGACTGACCATCCGCAGGGCATTTTCAGCGATGTTGTTATCTGCTTCCACCCAGCCATCTTCTGTATAGTACGTCAGGGTCGGCCACTGGTTCAGGGCGTATGTGAACGCCTTCGCCAACTCCGAGTGTCGCGACAGGGTTTTCATCTTTTCACGCAGCCAGCTTTCCAGTGATTTCAGCAGTGGCTTCGTTTTCTGCTGACGTTCGGCAAGGCGCTGTTCTGCCGGTATTCCCCTTATTTCCGCCTCGATGATATACAACTCGCCGATACGCTTCAGGGCTTCATCCGTCAGCGCCGATGGCGTTCGGACATGCACATCGTGGATTTTACGGCGGGCGTGAGCCCAGCAGGCGGCTTCCATTATCCGGCCATTGCGGTAAAGCTCGTTGAACCCGGCGTACGCATTTGCCTGCAGCACACCACTGAACTCCGCAAGATGGGTCTGTGGGTGGATGCCTTTTCTGTCTGGGCTATAGGCGAACCACACGGCCGGTGCCAGTGCTGACCCGGCGTTGCGGTCATCACGAACGTACGTCCACAACCGCCCGGTCTTCGTCTTCTTATTACCCGGCAACAGTACCTGCACCGGGGGTCGAGTAGACCAGAGGGATCCTCCCCCTCTGGCCGCTCACAGAACCGTACGTGAAGCTCTCACCTCATACGGCTCCTGTTATTCAACTCTATCTGATCATGAACTTCCAGTGTACAAACAGTGTC
>NZ_JALIGE010000019.1:0-409 GCF_024764835.1 Scandinavium hiltneri
AGGCAGCCGCCTGTGCGTCATGTTCCGCCTGCCAGGCGAAGCGTTGCCGTTGGTTGGGTTCGCCATACACATAGGTACGGGTGATATCGGACAGATAACCCTTGTAGCGGCAACCGGTATCCAGCAGCACGATATCGTTGTTTTGCAGCGGCTTGGGCTGCTTCACACCATGCGGAAACGCGCTGTCGGAGCCGAATAGTGCAATACAAAAATAAGCGCCGCTGGTGTCCATTTTGCGGTGGGCTTTATCGACGAAGTCAATCAATTGGTCGGCGGTGATCCCAGGGTGCAAGATGCTGGCCGCAGCCTGTTGTACCCGCAAGGTGATGTTATTGGCGGTTTGCATCAGCGCGATTTCCGTCGCCGATTTTCGGCTGCGGCAGCCGCCGGTGATGGGCAGGGCACTGAC
>NZ_JALIGE010000018.1:0-405 GCF_024764835.1 Scandinavium hiltneri
GCATTGTATTCTTCAGTTAATTTTTCAATTAGGGGTGTAACAGAGGTTGATCCGTTAATTTGAACTTCACCTGAAACATCTCCACCAGTAAATTCTTCTGCTCCATCGTCAACAGGAACTTCACCGTTTTCTTCAACAACTGCTTGTCCTTCAGCAGATAGGACAAAGTCTAAGAAATCTTGTGCTTGTTCGGAAAGATCTTCTCCGTATACAAGGTTGAAGTCACGAGCAATATCGTAGTCACCAGCTTTGATGTTTTCTGGAGTTGGTTCAACGCCTTCAACTTGTAAGGCTTTAACTTCGTCGTTACCTTGAATAGCACCAACGGAAACGTAGCCAAGAGCGTACAGGTCTTCTTGTACACCGGTGATGACAGCGTTCGTACCATCTTGGACTGTGATAGAT
>NZ_JALIGE010000016.1:0-393 GCF_024764835.1 Scandinavium hiltneri
TGAATGCACTGGACAACGTCATGTACGGCCTGCTGGCCAGCGGGCTATCACGCAAAGAGGCGCAGGATCGGGCGCGCGAGGGGTTAAAACTGGTGGGTCTGGAAAATATGGGCCAACGCCTGCCCGCCGAACTGTCAGGCGGCCAGCAGCAACGCATCGCCGTGTCGCGCGCTCTGGTCCTGGAACCCCAGGTGTTGCTGCTCGATGAGCCCTTATCCAACCTTGACGAACGGCTGCGTCGCCGCGTGCGCACCGAGATCCGCGATTTACAACAGCGTCTCGGTTTCACCGCGGTATATGTCACCCACGATCAGGAAGAGGCGCTGGCGGTCTCCGATAAGATTATCGTCATGAAAGAAGGGCATATTGCTCAACAGGGTGCGCCTCAGGAGC
>NZ_JALIGE010000017.1:0-393 GCF_024764835.1 Scandinavium hiltneri
ACGTAAAAGCGGCAACATCGACGACTTCTGCCGTCGCTGGGGTGGCGAGTACAGCTACATGGTGATCCTGGATGCCGACAGCGTGATGAGCGGTGAGTGTCTCACCGGTCTGGTACGTCTGATGGAAGCCAATCCGAACGCCGGTATCATCCAGTCTGCGCCGAAAGCCTCGGGTATGGATACGTTGTATGCCCGCGTGCAGCAGTTTGCTACCCGCGTTTACGGCCCGCTGTTTACCGCCGGTCTGCACTTCTGGCAGTTGGGGGAGTCGCACTACTGGGGTCACAACGCGATTATCCGCGTGAAGCCGTTTATCGAACACTGTGCGCTGGCACCGCTGCCGGGTGAAGGCTCCTTTGCCGGTTCCATCTTGTCGCATGACTTTGTGGAAGC
>NZ_JALIGE010000015.1:0-392 GCF_024764835.1 Scandinavium hiltneri
CGCATCGACAAGCCGCTGTTCCCGCCGAGCCTGTTCAAGGCGCGGACCTTCGCCGTCGGCATCCTCGGCAACCTGTTCGCCCGCCTGGGCAGCGGCGCCCTGCCCTTCCTCACCCCGCTGCTGCTGCAGGTGGGACTGGGCTACCCGCCTTCCACCGCGGGCATGACCATGATCCCGCTGGCGCTGTTCGCGATGGTCGCCAAGCCGATGGCCAAGCCACTGCTGGACTTCTTCGGCTATCGCAAGCTGCTGGTCGGCAACACCCTGATCCTCGGCTGCCTGATCGCCGGCTTCGGCCTGGTCGACCAGGACACCCCCTACGTCTGGCTGCTGCTGCACCTGAGCCTGCTCGGCGCGGTGAACTCCCTGCAATTCACGGCGATGAACACCCT
>NZ_JALIGE010000014.1:0-379 GCF_024764835.1 Scandinavium hiltneri
GCTTTAAAGTTCGCTATTCTTTTATATTCTTTATCATCAATATCAAACCTGTGCCTTAGCTCGTTGTATGAGACTGAAGGAACTGTTTTAGACTTTCGCCACTGCATCATCATTTCGTACAATCGATGCGCGTAGACGCTTGTTAGCGGTGCTTTTTGCTTCAAATGATAACGTGAAAAATCGCCTTTTAATTTCCCTGCTAGCTTTATTAAATCAGGCGTAAACGCTAACTTGACCAAGCCCTGACCTTCTACATAAGCTATATTCCAAACCCAACGTGCTTTTCTATGCTCTTGGTGAGTCGGGAACTTCTCACTTTGCACACTGTAAGTAAAGTATCTAGTGAATAGGTTTTCGCTTGCTTCTCTAAGTGCTGTAT
>NZ_JALIGE010000013.1:0-294 GCF_024764835.1 Scandinavium hiltneri
CTTTACTGCTTAAAATAAACTTCAGAGTGTACCTGAAAAGGTGTACTGCGAAGTTTTTGCTCTTTAAAAATCTGGATCAAGCTGAAAATTGAAACGACACACTGTTTCCTTTCTCCGTAATAAGAAAGGAAAATACGGTGTGTTCGAGTCTCTCAAATTATCGCAAGTCGATGATGAATCGAAAGAAACATCTTCGGGTTGTGAGGTTAAGCGACTAAGCGTACACGGTGGATGCCCTGGCAGTCAGAGGCGATGAAGGGCGTGCTAATCTGCGATAAGCGTCGGCGAGGTGAT
>NZ_JALIGE010000012.1:0-276 GCF_024764835.1 Scandinavium hiltneri
ATCTTTTTGAGGCGGCGGTTTTCGTCTTCCAGCTCTTTCAGACGGGCCATCATAGAGGCATCCATCCCGCCAAAGCGTGAACGCCACTTATAGAAACTGGCACTACTCATGCCATGCTCGCGGCACAACTCGGTGACTGGCGCTCCGGCCTCAGCTTGCTTAAGAATGGCCATGATCTGGCTGTCGGTAAAACGTGATTTTTTCATAGAGGTCTCCCCGGTTCAGATTACGAGAAAATTCTACTTATAAACACACCGGTTTTTCGGGGGGATTACC
>NZ_JALIGE010000011.1:0-266 GCF_024764835.1 Scandinavium hiltneri
TCCTGGAAGTGCGGCATTTGTTACTTCAGCACCGTAGTGCCTCGTCATCACACCTCAGCGTTAATGAAAGTCCGGATTTACCTAAACTCTCCGCCTACATGCTTAAACCGGGACAACCGTCGCCCGGCTAACATAGCCCTCTCCGTCCCCCCTTCGCAGTAACACCAAGTACAGGAATATTAACCTGTTTCCCATCGACTACGCCTTTCGGCCTCGCCTTAGGGGTCGACTCACCCTGCCCCGATTAACGTTGGACAGGAACCCTT
>NZ_JALIGE010000010.1:0-264 GCF_024764835.1 Scandinavium hiltneri
ATCGTACCCCAAACCGACACAGGTGGTCAGGTAGAGAATACCAAGGCGCTTGAGAGAACTCGGGTGAAGGAACTAGGCAAAATGGTGCCGTAACTTCGGGAGAAGGCACGCTGATGTGTAGGTGAAGTCCCTGCGGATGGAGCTGAAATCAGTCGAAGATACCAGCTGGCTGCAACTGTTTATTAAAAACACAGCACTGTGCAAACACGAAAGTGGACGTATACGGTGTGACGCCTGCCCGGTGCCGGAAGGTTAATTGATGGG
>NZ_JALIGE010000009.1:0-259 GCF_024764835.1 Scandinavium hiltneri
TCTCCAGATAATGGTTTTATCGATCAGATAAGGTTTTGCTTTGTTCAAATTAATCATCCTGTCAGCAGTTGTTGCTTTAAACAAAGCTGAATAACGTTCCCCCTTCGCTCCAGCACCATTACAGCGCCTTCGTCACTACTACGGGGAACTCCGTCCCTGTACGCCGCATCGGTACTCTTTCTGCGCGGTGTTCTGCCGCAGTTTCTCCCTTAGCATCGGCGTGTCAGGTTCACACGTTCCGTATCTGAGCCTGAGCAGA
>NZ_JALIGE010000004.1:0-255 GCF_024764835.1 Scandinavium hiltneri
CTCTACCTGACCACCTGTGTCGGTTTGGGGTACGATTTCGTGTTACCTGATGCTTAGAGGCTTTTCCTGGAAGCAGGGCATCTGTTACTTCAGTACCGTAGTACCTCGTCATCACACCTCAGCGTTAGATAAGAGTCCGGATTTACCTAAACTCTCCGCCTACATGCTTAAACCGGGACAACCGTCGCCCGGATAACATAGCCTTCTCCGTCCCCCCTTCGCAGTAACACCAAGTACAGGAATATTAACCTGTTT
>NZ_JALIGE010000005.1:0-255 GCF_024764835.1 Scandinavium hiltneri
TCCTCGCGAACAGATCGAGAACAACTGCAAGGTATGCCCAGCGCTTACCTGTCCAGATATACGTCACGTCACCGCACCACACTTGATTTGGCTCTGTCACTGCGAACTGCCGCTCAAGGTGATTCGGAATCGCGACGTGTTCATGGCCGCCACGTTTATATCGATGAGTAGGCTGCTGGCAACTGACCAGCCCCAGCTCTTTCATCAGTCTGCCAGCAAGCCAGCGTCCCATCCGATAGCCTCTCTGGGTTGCCA
>NZ_JALIGE010000006.1:0-255 GCF_024764835.1 Scandinavium hiltneri
CCCGAACACGTGGCAGAGAGAGGCCACTGGATAACGCGCCCTGAGTTTCCCGATTAACGAGAACTGTTCAGGGAGTCTGACATCAAGAGCGCGGTAGCCTTTTTTAATATTTCGTTTTCCATTTCAACACGTTGCAGCTTTTTCTTTAGCTCACGTATTTCGATTTGTTCCGGGGTTATTGGAGAGGCGTTTGACGTTTTGCCCTGCCGTTCATCACGCAGCTGTTTTACCCATTTCGTCATCGTAGAAAGGCCA
>NZ_JALIGE010000007.1:0-255 GCF_024764835.1 Scandinavium hiltneri
TGTTTGATGCCTGGCTGTTGTATGCCGGGCTTCCTGCCCGGCCCCTTCGGGCTGCACTGCGTGCAGTGCAAATCCGTTCCCGACGGATTTGTCCTACTCATAGCGTCGCTCACCGACAAACAACAGGAAAAACAAAAGGCCCAGTCTTTCGACTGAGCCTTCCGTTCTGTTTGATGCCTGGCAGTTCCCTACTCTCGCATGGGGAGACCCCACACTACCATCGGCGCTACGGCGTTTCACTTCTGAGTTCGGCAT
>NZ_JALIGE010000008.1:0-255 GCF_024764835.1 Scandinavium hiltneri
CCTGTGCAACGGCATCATGCGCCGATTTTCCCGGTCGATAGCCAAATGAAGAATCGCTGAACAACAGGTCCCACTGTGGTTCCAGCATCATCTTGACGGCCATCTGTGCTACACGATCGCTGACAGTAGGGATCCCCAATGGACGAGTTTTCCCGTCTGACTTAGGAATGTCCACCCGCTTCACCGGCGGCGGCATATAACAGCCAGAGCTTAACCGATTCCAGATCTTGTAAAGATTCCGGGCCAGATTATGCT
>NZ_JALIGE010000003.1:0-254 GCF_024764835.1 Scandinavium hiltneri
CTCTACCTGACCACCTGTGTCGGTTTGGGGTACGATTTCGTGTTACCTGATGCTTAGAGGCTTTTCCTGGAAGCAGGGCATCTGTTACTTCAGTACCGTAGTACCTCGTCATCACACCTCAGCGTTAATAAGAGTCCGGATTTACCTAAACTCTCCGCCTACATGCTTAAACCGGGACAACCGTCGCCCGGATAACATAGCCTTCTCCGTCCCCCCTTCGCAGTAACACCAAGTACAGGAATATTAACCTGTTT
>NZ_JALIGE010000002.1:0-247 GCF_024764835.1 Scandinavium hiltneri
ATGCGCCTCCACTGACACGGAACAACGGCACGCTAGCCGCCGGGTCAGAAGGGTTTCCCAGGAAATCCTGACAGAGAAAAGCGAAAATAAACGCTTGACTCTGAATGAGGAAAACGTATTATACGGGACCTCGAGTTAGCAAGCGAAAGCGCGTAACTCACTGCTCTTTAACAATTTATCAGACAATCTGTGTGGGAACTCAAAGTGACATGGATTCTTAAACGTCGAAAGACGCTAAATAGAATAC
>NZ_JALIGE010000001.1:0-228 GCF_024764835.1 Scandinavium hiltneri
GAACCTCCGACCGCTCGGTTCGTAGCCGAGTACTCTATCCAGCTGAGCTACGGATGCATCGGAATTACTAAGGTGCTGCTGACTCAATGTCACTCATCATGCCGCAACACTGATGAAGATGGTGCATCCGGGAGGATTCGAACCTCCGACCGCTCGGTTCGTAGCCGAGTACTCTATCCAGCTGAGCTACGGATGCATCGGAATTACTAAGGTGCTGCTGACTCAATG